>WFVN01000170.1 GCA_015491615.1 Gammaproteobacteria bacterium | reverse complement strand
GATTCGGGCAGGGTGCCGAAGTGTTCCAGGGCGCTGAGGGCGCCCAGCCGGCGCAGGCGTTGCACCAGGTCGCGCGCGGCCTTGAGGTAGCCGGCGGCGTCGGCCTCGTTGATCTCCAGCACCAGGCGGGAGGCGGCCTCGGGGTGGGCTTTCAGGCGGGCGAGGAGGGCGTCGCGGGTGTTGTCGTCGCGCAGGGCGGCGACGTTGAGCTTGACGAATAGCTCTCTGGGGTGATCGCCTGCGTGCAGGCGCGCCAGGGCCTGGTCGATCACCCAGTGGTCCAGGCGCGGGGCGAGACCGGCCTGTTCGGCGGGATAGAGGAAGGGGGCCGGGGAGAGGAGGCGACCCGCCTCGTCGCGCAGGCGCAGTAGGGCTTCGTAACGCGGCGCCGGTCCGGCGTGCAGGGCAACGATGGGAAGGTAGGCGAGGCGCAGGCCGTCGTGCGCCAGGGCGTGTTCCAGGCGTTGTCGCCAAGGGGAGGTGTCGCTTTCACCTGGACACGTGGCCGGAGGTTCGTGGTATCGATGGATGCGTTCCCGCTCCTGGGCGTGGGCGAGGGTGAGGGCGACATCGGCGTGGGTGATGAGGGTTTCGGGGGTTTCCGCCTCCCCCGCCAGGGCGACGCCGATGCTGACGGTGAGGGTGAAGGACTGGCCCTTGGTCTCGAAGATGGCCGCCTCCACGGTGGCGCACAGGCGCTCGCCCAGGGCGCAGGCCTTGTCCTCGTCCTGGCCCGGGAGCCAGAGGGCGAAAACGCCACCGCCGAGGCGCAGGGGACGGCTGGGGGCGTTGGCGTCGATGAGGTCTTGCAACTGTTGCAGGACCGCTTCGCTGGCGAGTACGCCGGCGCTTTCTTTGATCTGGGTCAGGTCGATCGCTTCCACCAGCAGGAGGGCGCCGCCTCGACCGGTACGCAGGTCGTGCTCCAGGCGTTCAAGGAAGGCGGTCAGACGGTGTTTCCGGTCGGAAGGGGGACGCGGATGTTCGCGCAGGGGGATGATGGTGGCACCGCTGTCCGGCTGCGGTTGCAGGGTGATCTGCAAGGCGGGTTCGTGATTGATGCGGCTGGCGACGAGGTGGGTGAAGGCGCGGAAGTCGTGGCCGTCCCGGTGGCGCCAGAGGAGGGAGACGGGATCCACGCGTTGTCCTAGTTCGGCGCGGTGCAGGAGATCGCGGAGGACGTCTTGGGAAGACTCGCTGACTAGGTCCAGAAGGGGAATGGTTTCCAAGTCACCGGAATGGGTGTGGCCGAACAGGGTGCGGTAGCGGCGATTGGTGATGATGTGCATGCCACCATGCAGGTAGGCCATGGCCCAGGGGTGGGGCTCGAACAGACTGAGGAACAGGTCACCGTATTCGCGTAGGGTCGTCTCGTTGTGCTGCAGGCGCTTTCGGCGGTGAGCGTCGTCGAGGGCGTGCATGAGCCGATGGCGTAATTCCCGTGGTCGTTTCAGGTCGAGATAATCGCTGAATCCCATGGCGAGAAGGGCCGCCACTTCGGCGTCGCCCTGGGGCGGGCCGTAGGCGAGTACCGGGATGGACGGTGTGCGGGTGTGTTCGCGAACGGTCTGCAGACAGGCTTCCAGGGGAGAGAAATCGGGCGTGTGGATGAGGATCAAATCCCATTCGCTCTCGCGCAGGGTGGTTTCCAATGCGCCGGCCAGGGGAAGTTGATGGGCATGGGCGGGGACGCCGTTCCGTTCGAGAAAGTCCGTCAGCCGATCCACACGGGGACGTTGGCTGTCCAGGATGAGCAGTCGGGCGGGCTGGGTACGATTCATGATCGGGCGCGGGGGAGTGATGGGGCTCTATAATTTTCAGGTGTAGAGTACGCTATAGCGGTTGATGAAGGAGCGATGCCGCCATGAACCGAGCCGAAGAGATTCTCATCCGTCCGGAACGCCATGCCGATCGCGATCAGGTCGAGACCGTCCATCGCGCCGCCTTCGAGGGGGAAGGGGAAGCGGCCTTGGTGCGTGCCTTGCGGGAGTTGCCGGTCTATCTGCCGGAGCTGTCCCTGGTGGCGGTGGAAAGTACGCGGGTGGTTGCCCACATCGTGCTGAGTCGCGCGCGCCTGCGCGCTGCCGGTGGGGAGCGTGAGGTCCTGGTGCTCGGTCCGGAGGCGGTGCTTCCCTCCCGTAGCCATCGAGGTATCGGTGCGCGGCTTTTGCGCGAGGCGCTGGGGCGAGCGCGGGAGATGGGCTATCCAGCGGTGGTGGAGGCGGGACGCCCCGGTTATTTCCGCGCCCAGGGATTTCGACCGGCCGATCATTGGGGTCTGACGGTTTCTCTCCCTCTGGAGGCGGCGCTGGTATCCGCCGTGGAGCTGGTGCCGGATGCGTTGACGGATGGTGGTCTGGTGGTGTTCCCGGAGCCCTTCCATCGGCTCTTCGGTCACAGGTAGTGCCATATTTCCTCGAATTCGCTCTCCGCGGACGCCTCTTCTTCCGTGACGGCACGGTCCTCCAGGGGAAGATATTGATATTGACCGAACGAGTTGGTGCATTCCAAGGCCTTGAGCAGACGAATGCGCCGCTGGCCGCCGCTCTGGTAGAGGCACAGTTCGTCGCCGGCGTCGAACAGGGCCGGGGCGATGACCGTGGGCGGCTGTTCCAGGTGCCGCACCTCGGGGACGAGGAGGGCCGGTTGCGGTTCGCCCCGGGGTTGCCCGCCGACGATGCGGCGCAGGTGCACCGGCTCGGCGCGCGGGCCGATGAGTTCGGCGCCGAGGGTCAGCTCGTTCTTCCCTTCCTGACGGATCCAACGGATCACGCCCACCCGCCAGCATTCGTCATTTTCCCCCTCGGGATCCGAACGGAGTTGTACGGCGATGACCATACCGACGACGATGAGGGGCGCGTCCTCGCCACCGCAGCGCAGGCAACAGCCAGTGGGGCTTTCGTTGAGGAGGTGGCAGGCGGTGGTAGGGTAGGGATCGGGCTCCTGCGCGCGCGGGACTTCCAGAGGCAGGCCGGGATAGGGTTCGCCAAGGCCCAGGCCGTCTTCCAGGACGGTTTGCAGGGCCGGGTTCTCGGCCACGTCCCATACGTCCACGGGAGAGGGCGGCGGTGCGTCGGAGTCGGTCCCGAAGTGGGCGGGTTCCGGCCCGTCGGACCGCCGTCCTTGATCCTGCTCGATGACGTGGTGCACTGCGGCGATGCCCACCACCATTCGTACCGGAGCCCGCCGTTGCGTGCGCGCGAAGCCCCGTTTCGGTGGCGCTCCCCAGGCGAGGACGAGGCGCCGGAAGGTGGAGCGGGGCAGACTCTTGCCCACCGCGCAACTGGCCCTTTCCAGGAAATGGCGGGTCAGTTCAGCGACCTTCGAGACGTCGAGGATACGGAGACTGGGGAGACGGCCATGGTCCGAAGTGGGCACGTAATAACTGGGTGGGGCATCTTCGTCCAGATGCACGGCGAACAAGCCCGGTGGGTGGCGGGGATCCACCAAGGGGTATAGTTCCGCTCGCCGTGACCAGTCGCTCAAATGGGCGTGCAGGGTCTGGATCTCGCGTTGCGCCAAACGATAGGGATTGGCGGTGGCGAGCAGGAGAATTTCCTTGTACAACTCGACGACGCTGCCGGCGGGTCGGAAATCGAAATGGGATTGAACCACCTCCCGATGCAATTGGTTGTGTTCGGCCAAGTGGTAGAGATGGTGAGTTTCAGCCCATACGCCCACCGGCGGGGCGACATAAATGAGGTAAGACTGCACCAGCGTCTCGCCCAGATAGTGGAGGGCGCCATAGATGGCACGTCTCAGAGCGCGCCCGTCGATGCGTCCGAGACGGCCGGTGAGCCCCATTTCGATGACGATCTTGTGGCCGACGGCCATCTCCTGTTGCAGGGCGCGCGCCAGTTTGGCCACCTTGAGGCGTTTTTCCGACAGGGGCAGTGGCTGTTCCAGGTAATGACGCTCCAGGGACTCGGTGACGAAGTTCACCGGTCGCGCAAAGGTTTCGAGGATACGCAGGCGATCGGGGTTCTTGATGGTCCGGCGGTTAAGGTCACGCAGCCCCGTGTACACCAAGCGGGCCGTTTCCCCGACGTGTGCGAGAGGGAGGCGCGCCACCCAGCGCTCCGCCCCCCGGGGGGTGGCATAGGGCGCGGCGGGGGCATCCTCCACCAGTTCCGGCAGGGGCAGGCCGAGGGTGGCGTGATCGGGGATCGGTGGGCTCATGTCGTCTTTCGCTGGCCGGGGCGACGAGTCACGTTGTGCATGTCGGCGGCGTGCCTGGA
Organism: Gammaproteobacteria bacterium; assembly: GCA_015491615.1. Classification (GTDB taxonomy): domain Bacteria; phylum Pseudomonadota; class Gammaproteobacteria; order S012-40; family S012-40; genus S140-43. Next base: position 334 of record WFVN01000170.1, on the reverse strand, counting down.
TCCTTGAAGGGCGCCGTGGGAACAGGCCGAGGGGGAAGCATGCCATGATCAGCTTACCGGCACCTTATTGGGTGCACCTGGGACCTCACGCACCAGGCGCGGGACCAGGTAACCGGGCAGGCGGGCGCGCAGGGCCGCGAGGAGGCAGCGGGCCTCGTCGTCGGGGACATGGAAATGGGCAGCGCCGGCCACCGGGTCGAGGAGGTGGAGATAGTAGGGCAGCACGCCCACCTCGAACAGTCGCCGGCTGAGGGCGGTGAGGATGTCGGCGTCATCGTTCACGCCGCGCAGGAGCACGGTCTGGTTGAGGAAGGTGAGGCCCGGGCGGGGGAGG
>WFVN01000169.1 GCA_015491615.1 Gammaproteobacteria bacterium | reverse complement strand
AGGGCGGCGAGGGCGACTTCGTCGGGCAGCCCCAGCTCGCGGCTCAGGGCGAGGGCCTCGCCGGCCCGTTCCCACGCCTCGGGCGGGCGCGCCTTTGCCCATGCCGCCAGGGGCGCGGGCAGATCGACGGGAATCTCCTGATGGGTGGCGGTGACCATGGGATCTTCCGTTGGACCACCGCAGAGGATGCCGGTTCATGGCCCGGCGGGGAAGCCCTCAGAAAAGGTCCACCTCCCCTTCGCCCATGGTCTCCTGGCCCACTGGGCCGGATTGGGCCCGGTCGCGGCGGTCGCGGAATTCCGCCGCCAGGACGCGTCGGCGGTCGCGGGCCTGGTCGTCGTCCTGGCCGTGCAGGGCCTGCAATTCGTGCAGGACGTGGGTGACGTCGCCGATGCCCCGCTCCACGTGTTCCACCAACTGGCGGACGATGTCCTCGAACTGGAGCCCGAGGACGGCTTGGGCGGTGACCTCGTTGATGGCGCCGCTGATGGCGCCGATACCACGCGCCTGGGCAGCGGTCTGTTCGCCGAACTGGTTGAGCTTGGCGACCATCTCGTCCGCCCGCCCCTTGGCGCTGATGGCGGTGTTGAGGTCCTTGGAAGCCACTTCGCTGATGAGTTCGCGCACCTCGGCGAACATGGCGCGGGTGTGCTCCACCTGCTGGCCGATCTTGTCGGAGAACTCGGTGGAGTGGTGCGAGAGATTGCGCACCTCGTCGGCCACCACCGCGAAGCCGCGCCCCGCCTCACCGGCGCGTGCCGCCTCGATGGCCGCGTTGAGGGCCAGCAGGTTGGTGCGGTCGGCGATGTTCTTGACCTCCTTGAGGAGGGCGAAGATGTGCTCGAATTCGCTCGCCATATCGTCGATTTTGTACACCGTCTGCACGCTCTGCTTGGAAATCTGGAGCATGTTCTCGATGAGGAATTGCAGGATCTCCTTGGTGTCCTCGGCGAAACGGTGCAGGTTGAGAGACTCGCCACCACCCTCCTCACCCATGTCGTCGATGATACGGGCGACGAGGTCCTGTTGCTCGGCGGCGTGGTGGTTGTACTGATTGAAGGCGTCGTTGAGCTGGGCGACGGCCTCGCCCACCAGGGAACGAACCCGTGTCAGATCGGTGCGCAAATTGTCCAGGTGCGCCTCCAGGTCACGCAGGAGGGCATCGTCCTCGACGCGGTACACGGTCGTCTCTGCCTGCCGGACGGTAACGGGCTCGACCGGTGCACGACGTCGCCACGGTACCAGGCACAACGACGCGATCGCCACCCCGGCCCACCCGAGGTCCACCGTAAGCGCCGTGCCGTGACCGAGCCACCAGGCCAGTCCGGCGGCGACCAACGCCGCTCCGACGCGCCACCACCTCCCATTGCGCGCCGGTTTCGCTTCCCTGTCTCGGACAGCCATCCCGCACCACTCCGTGAAATACCGATGTCCCCCTATCGGTCGCCGTTTCCTTCCCCTTTAATGCGATCACCGTTCAAGCCCCGGGCCCCTGGAACCGAAATCAGGGGGCGACGGAAAAAACGATAAGGAGCAACGACGATGCGCATGACCCTCAAAACGATCTTGACGGTTCTGCCGATGACTTTGCCTATGGGGCTGGCCGAGGCAAAAGACGAGCGCCGGGGCGAGGCACTGTTTCAAACCTACTGCGCCCGCTGTCACGGCATCGAAGCGGACGGCGAGGGCCCCATGGCCATCCTCTATCGACGCCTGCACGCCCCCAAGCCATCCAATTTCACCATCGATTATTTCGCCGAACGACCGGAGGCCTACTTGCGCAAGATCATCCTCGAAGGGGGCGAGCGCCATGGGCGGAGCAAATACATGCCACCGTTCCAGGGGGAGCTGGGGGAACACCAGATCGCGGACCTCATCGCCTTCATCCGCAAAAAGGCTCTCCAGGATTGACGCGCACGGCGCCGCGCCGTCCCGTTCAAGTACCACGGCGGCGAGCGCCGCGGGCGTAGAGGTGACGGAGGTCGTCGAGGACGGCCTCGGGACGGGTGCCGAAGGGATACATGAGCAACACCCGGCCGGCGGTGTCGATGAGATAGAGGTAGGCGCTGTGGGCGATGGCACCGTCCTCCTCCCGTTCCAAACCCACCCGGTAGCGCTCGGCCACCGCGCGCAGGGCGTCGGCTTCACCGGTGAGGCCGACGATGCCGGCATCGAACCAATCCAGATAGTCCTTGAGCACGGCAGGCGTGTCCCGTTGCGGGTCCAAGGTGACGAAGATCAGGGCCGGTCGCGCTTGCGCGGGCAGGCCCTCGGCGACGCGGCGCATCACCGAGAGGGTGTCCGGGCAGATGTCCGGACAGTGGGTGTAGCCGAAGGCCAGCAGGGCCAAGGGGCGGTCGAGTCGCGCCAGCGAGAAGGGGCGGCCAAGCTGGTCGATGAGATCCAAGGGCCCGCCAATGGCCGCGCCGGGGCGCAGACCATGCCAGGAAGGGGGCTCCTGGGCCCACACCGGGCCCAGGAACAAAGACAGGATCAGGGCCCAGGCGACCCTCACGAGCCGGCCCCGGGGTCCTTGATACTCTCCAGGTAGGCGACGAGGTCGTCGATTTCCTGGTCGGTGAGTTCCAGACCCCACACCGGCATCACCGGCGAGCGGCCCATGGCCTCGCCACCGAGTTTGATGATCATGCGCTTGTACTCGGCGTTCTTGTCGGAAGCGCGCAGGTTGGGCGGGGGCGGGTCGTAGAGGCGGGCGGCGCGACCCTTGCCGTCGGCGTTGACCCCATGACAGAGGATGCAGTTGGTTTTGTAGAGCACCTCGCCGCGGCGGATCTGGTCACCCAGAACGGTCAGGTAGGCCACCACGTCACTGATCTGCTCCTCGGACAGCTCTCCCTCCCAGGGAGGCATGAATTCGGAACGGCCCACCGCCGCCCCGCCCTTGCGGATGATGGTTTCGTAGTACTCGGGATCGCGTGCCTGGATGCGCAGGTTGGCCTGGCCGTAGAGTTTGCTGGCGCGGGCCGTGCCGTCGCCGCGCGGACCATGGCACAGGGTGCAGTAGGTCTTGAAGACGATGCCGCCACGGACCACTTGCTTCGATATCGCCTTCTCCACCGCCTCGCGGCTGTCCCCGGCCGCAGCGGTACCGGCGGCCAACACCGCCAGCGCCAGTCCCAATCCCTTGATGGCCGCCTCCATCACTGCACCTCGACGACCATGTGCATTTGCGGATGGATGGCGCACTCGATGTCCAGCTTGCCGGCCTTGTCGAAAGTCACCGTACGCGAATCCCCCTGGGGGAAGGACCCCAGGTCGAAGGTTTTCACGTCGGAGAGGGAAAAGATGTTGTGGAAGAAAGGATCTTCATTGAGAAAACGGATGCTGTCTCCCACCTTGAGGGTCATGTGTTCCACCTTGTTGCCCGCCTCGTCCACGAAGGTCTTGTCCTTCTGGCCTACCACGTATTCCGCGGCCTGGGCCCCGGCGGCGCCGAAAGCGAGGGCGGTGGCGAGGGAAAATTTGAGGATGCGTTTGCTCATGTTCGGATCTCCTGCGTCGGCATGTCGTCAAGATCAAGGAAGCTGGGGCACTTCGATGGGCCGGGGGTCGCCGGTGAGACTCTTCAGGAAAGCCACCAGATCGGCCACTTCCTGTTTGCTCAGGCCCAGGGGTTGGATGTTGGGGTCCACCACCTTGGTGTCGCCACCGCGGTTGTAGTGTTCGATCACCTCTTCGAGGGTCCTGTAGCGACCGTCGTGCATGTAGGGCCAGGTGAGCTCCACGTCCCGCAGGGTGGGGGTCTTGAAGGCGTGCTTGAGGACTTTCACCTTGACCAGCTTGTAGCGTCCCAGGTCCTTGGCGCCTTTCAATCCGACATTGTGGAAACCGTCATCGGTGAAATTGAAGCCCTGATGACAAACCACGCAACGGGCCTTTCCTTGGAACAGCTCGAAACCGCGCTTGACGGCGTCGGAGACGGCGTTTTCCTCACCCTTCTGCCAACGGTCGAAGGGGGATTCGGTGGAAACGATCGAACGCTGGAAGCTGGCGAGGGCCTTGGCGATGGTCTCCTTGGTGATTCCCTCACCCGGGTAGGCCTCTTCGAACAGGGTCACGTAGCCAGGGATGGCCTTCAATTCCTCCACCAGCTCGTCCAGGTCCTGGTCCATCTCCTCTTCGGCGACGATGGGGCCCAGGGCCTGTTCTTCCAGGGTGCGGGCGCGACCATCCCAGAATTGGAAACGGTTGTAGGCGGTGTTGAGGATGGTGGGGGTGTTGCGACCCAATTTCCTCATGCCGTGACCGATCGCCGTGGGCAGCCCGTCGGACCAGCCCAGGGCGGGGTTGTGGCAGGTGGCGCAGGAAATCCAGTTGGATCCGGACAGGCGCGGGTCGAAAAACAGCTTCTTGCCCAGTTCCACCCGCGTGGCGGTGAGCTGGTTGTCGGGCGGGGCGGGAATCGCCGCGGGACGCAGCCAAGGACTCTCCTGGGCCAGGGCGGCGGCACCGAACAGGGCGCCGGCCAGCAGGCCCGCCCCCAGGCGGGGCATCCAAGCGTTCTTTCGTCCGTTCACTCTTGCCATGGTTCGCTCCTTTTCGCTCACAGGTGGAAGCGTTCGGCGGTCTGGTTGAGGGCCGCCGCCGCTTGGTTCATGGTGCCGGAGAGGGCGTTGAGCCGCTCCGTCTGTTCCCGGGTCTCCTCGGTGAGCCCGTAGAAATCGTTGACCGCGGCGATGATGGCGCCAATGGCCTGTTCCTGGCCGTTCATCACCGCCACCAGGTCTTGCATGCTGGCACGGATGGCGCGTGCCCGCTCGGAGGTATCGCCCACTTCCTCGGCCACTTCGCGCAGGCCGTCGATGTTCTGGCGGGACTCCTCCACCGTGTTGTCCAACATCTTGGCGGTGGCGCCCACCTTGCTGGAGATGGTCTCGATGAGTTCGGCGATCTCGTTGGTGGCCTGATCGGCCCGTTCGGCCAACCCGCGCACCTCGTCCGCCACCACCGCGAAGCCGCGCCCCTGCTCGCCGGCGCGGGCCGCTTCGATGGCGGCGTTCAAAGCCAGTAGATTGGTCTGGCCGGAGATGTCGCGGATGGTGGCGGTGATGGAGGTGATGGCCTCCGCCGCCCCCACCAGTTCGCGGGTCACCTGCGCCGTCTCTTCCATGCCTTGCTGGAAGCGTTTGAAGTTTTCCACCGCGGCAAGGATGCGGTCGGCGGTCTGGGCCACCACGTCGGCGCTCTCCTGGGCCTCGTTGGCGGTGGCGTCCAACTGTCCGGTGACCTGGGTGGAAATCTCGGTGACCTGGTCCGCCTCGCCCTTGAGGTGGCTGACAGTGTCGTACAGGCGAGAGCTGATGTCGGAGATGCGCTCGGCCGCCTGATCCACGTCGTGCGCCTGGGCGTTGAGCTGGCCGGCGCCTTCCTGGAGCTGGCCGATGGCCTCGCGCAGGCGCGACACCATGCGACAAATGGCTTCCACCATACGCGCCGATTCGTCCTTGCCCATGGCCTGCAATTCCACCCGCAGGTCGCCGTCGGCGAGGGCGCGCATGGCCTGTTCCACTCTGGTCAAGGGTTTGGTCATGAGGCTGGAGGCGACGAGACTCACGAGGATGCCGATGGCGATGCCGACGGCGGCGACGATGGCACCGGTGACGATGGCCCGACGCCCCTCTTCGATGAGCTGGCTACGCATGGCGGCCAGGCGTTCCGTCTCCTGGGCGGCCAATTGACGGGCGAGGGCGTTGATGCGATCCAACTCCCCGCGCAAGGCGGCCAGCTTGGCTCGCGCCCCTTCCGCATCACCTTTGCGGGCCGCTTTGATGACCTCCATCTGTGCCGGGCGTACTCTGTCCAACAGGACCTTGAGCTCCTCCAGGGTAGGGTCTCCGGCGAGGCTTTCCTCCATGCGTTGAACGGCTTCGTCCACCGTGGAGAGGGCCCGGATGGCGCCAATGGCCTGGCGGCGAACGTCCGGCGTGCCCGCGGCCAGGGCGGTCAATTGCAAGGCGTCGCCGGCCTGGATGACGGCGTTCCCCCCTTCGATGGCGCGCTGCATGCGTGCCTCGGCAATGGCAACGTCGTATTCCAACTTGTGGTTCTGCTCGAAGATGGTAAGTGCCCCGGAGATGCCCACGGCGAGGATCACCAGGATGAAGAATCCGGAGAGAGTAAGGATCTTGGCGCGCCAACTGATGCTGCCCAGGGCACGTTCCATGACGGTGAGCATGGTCGAATCTCCAGCGTTTCCGATGCCGGATGCAGTATCGGTGCCGGGGCGGTGAAACTTGAGGGCGGGAAACAAAAAGGCCCCGGAGGGCCTTGGCATGGGGGTGGAAAGGGCCTCAGACGTTGAAGCGGAAATGGATCACGTCGCCATCGGCGACCACGTAGTCCTTGCCCTCCAAGCGCCATTTACCCGCCTCCTTGGCCCCCTGCTCGCCACCGAGAGCGACGAAATCCTCGTAGGCGACCACTTCGGCGCGGATAAAGCCCTTCTCGAAATCGCTGTGGATAACGCCGGCGGCCTGGGGGGCGGTGGCTCCTACGGGGATGGTCCAGGCGCGCACTTCTTTTTCGCCGGCGGTGAAGAAGGTGTGCAAGCCGAGGAGGCGGTAACCGGCGCGGATGACCCGGTCCAGCCCCGGCTCGGCAAGGCCCAGTTCGACCAGGAATTCGGCCCGCTCGGCGTCTTCCAGCTCGGCGATCTCCGCCTCGATGGCGGCGCACACCGCCACCACCTGGGCCCCCTCGCGCTCGGCATGGGCGCGTACCGCGTCCAGGTGCGGGTTGTTCTGGAAGCCGCCCTCGTCCACGTTGGCCACGTACAGCACCGGCTTGGCGGTAAGCAGGTGCAATTCGCCCGTGAAGGTGCGTTCGTCTTCGGAGAGGTCCAGGGCGCGCACCGGCGTCCCTTCGTCGAGGGCGGCCTTGAGGCGCTCGTACAGGACCACCCGCGCCTTGGCCTCCTTGTCGCCGCTCTTGGCTGCGCGACCGGCGCGAACGAGGCCCTTTTCCACCGTCTCCAGGTCAGCCAGGGCCAGTTCGGTGTCGATCACCTCGATGTCGCCGACGGGGTCCACCCGCCCGGCCACGTGCACCACATCGCCGTCTTCGAAGCAGCGCACCACGTGGGCGATGGCGTCCGTCTCGCGGATGTTGGCGAGAAACTGGTTGCCCAGGCCCTCGCCCTTGGAGGCCCCCGCCACCAGGCCGGCGATGTCCACGAATTCCATGGTGGTGGGCAGGATCCGCTGGGGGCGGACGATCTCGGCCAGCTTGTCCAGGCGCGGGTCGGGCACCGGCACCACGCCCACGTTGGGCTCGATGGTGCAGAAGGGGTAGTTCTCCGCCTGGATGCCCGCCTTGGTGAGGGCGTTGAAGAGGGTGGACTTGCCCACGTTGGGCAGGCCCACGATGCCGCATTTGAATCCCATGGTGCTTACCTCGTCCGTTCGCCGTGCAGGCGGTTCATGGCCGCCTGGAGTTCTCCCGCCACCACCTGGGGCAACACCTCCAGGGCCCGGTCGATGGCCGCCTCGATGGCGATGCGGTCCTCGGGGCTGGGACGGGAGAGGACGTAGGCGGTGACCTGGTCCCTGTGCCCGGGGTGGCCGATGCCGATGCGCAGGCGCGGGAAGTCCCGCGTGCCCAGGCGGGCGATGATGTCCCGGAGCCCGTTGTGACCGCCGTGGCCGCCGTCGAGTTTCAGGCGCGCCACACCCGGCGGGAGGTCCAGCTCGTCGTGCGCCACCAGGATGGCCGCGGGGTCGATTCGGTAGTAACAGACCAGGGCGGCCACCGCCGCGCCGGAACGATTCATGTAAGTGGTGGGTTCCAGCAACCACACCGACCGGCCACCGATGACGGCCTTGCCCACCAGCCCATGGAATTTGGCCTCCGGGCGCAGGCCGGCGCCATGACATTCGGCCACCCGTCGTAAAAACCACGACCCGGCGTTGTGCCGGGTCGGGTCGTAGCGCGGGCCGGGATTACCCAGGCCGACGATGGCCTGCAGGGGCTCACCCATGGAAAGGAATCAGCCCTCGGCCTCTTCGCCGACCTCTTCGCCGGCTTCCATCGCATCACCCCCTTTGCGATGGACGCTCGCCACCGGCAGATCGTGGCCGTGTAGGATTTCCACCAGTTCCACCCCTTCTGGCAGGGTCAGATCGGAGAGGTGCAGGACATCGCCCAGGCCCAGGTTGGAGACGTCCACGGTGATGTACTCGGGCAAGTGCTGGGGCAGGCAACGCACCTCCACTTCCACCAGGTCCTTGGTGAGCAGGCCGCCTTGTTTGACGCCGGGGGCCACGTCCTCGCCCACGAAGTGCAGGGGAACACGCATCTGGATCTTTTCCTTCTCGGAGACCCGCTGCAGGTCCATGTGGTGCACCTTGGGCTTGTAGGGGTGGCGCTGGATGTCCTTGATGACCGCCTTCTCCTCCCGGTCGCCGATCTTGACGGTGATGACGTGGGTGTAGAAGGCCTCGTGTTCCAGGGCCTTGAACACTTCGTCCTGACTCAAGGTGACGGGTTCCGGATCGGTACCCCCACCGTAGAGGATGGCGGGAATCTTCTCCGCGCGGCGCAGGCGGCGGCTCGCACCTTTCCCCAGGTCACTGCGCGGTTCGGCATGCAGTACGAACTCGAGTTCACTCATCGCTCTTTCTCCAAGTCATCGCCGCCGGGACCCGCGACCAGGCATCCGGCGACGTGGTTGTTGCGGCTTCGCCGCGGGTTCCGGCTCCCGTTCAGTCGATGAACAGGGAGCTGACCGATTCTTCGTCGTGCACCCGGCGCATGGTCTCGGCGAGCATCTCCGCCACCGACAATACGCGGATGCGGTCACAGGCACCCACGTCCGGGCGCACCGGGATGGTGTCCGTCACCACCAGCTCGTCCAGTTGGGAGTTCTCGATGTTGGCGATGGCCGGCCCGGAGAGCACCGCATGGGTGGCGTAGGCCACGACTTTGGCGGCACCGTTCTCCTTGAGGGCGGCGGCGGCCTTGCACAGGGTGCCGGCGGTGTCCACCATGTCGTCCACCAGGATGCAGGTACGACCGGCCACGTCGCCGATGATGTGCATCACCTGGGCGACGTTGGCCTTGGGGCGGCGCTTGTCGATGATGGCCAGATCGGCGTCGTCCAGGCGCTTGGCGAGGGCGCGCGCGCGCACCACGCCGCCCACGTCCGGCGAGACGACGATGAGATCATGGTACTTCTGGCGCCAGATGTCGCCCAGGAGGATGGGCGAGGCGTAGACGTTGTCCACTGGGATGTCGAAGAAACCCTGGATCTGGTCGGCGTGCAAATCCACGGTGAGGACCCGGTCCACCCCCACGGAGGTGATCATGTTGGCCACCACCTTGGCGGTGATGGGCACGCGCGCCGAGCGCGGGCGGCGGTCTTGCCGGGAGTAGCCGAAATAGGGAATGACGGCGGTGACGCGGGCGGCGGAGGCGCGGCGCACCGCGTCCACCATCACCAGGAGTTCCATGAGGTTTTCGTTGGTGGGCGAGGAGGTGGGCTGGATGATGAAGACGTCGCGACCGCGCACGTTCTCCATGATCTCCACCATGATCTCGCCGTCGGAGAAGCGCCCCACCACCGCCTTGCCCAGGGGCATGTTAAGGTAGCCGGTGATGTCCTCCGCCAACTGGGGGTGGGCATTGCCGGTAAAGACCATCATCTTGCGTTCGCCGATGCCGGGTAGGTGTCGGGCCTTTCTCAACGCTCTCGCCTCGATGCCCTCGCGGGCTCAACCATCAGGATCTCAGTGCCAAGCCGCCGGAACGCATGTCGACCGACGTAACGTAAGAGGCCACCCGCCGAGGGTGGCCTCACCGAAAACATGGCTGGGGCGCCAGGATTCGAACCTGGGAATGCTGGGACCAAAACCCAGTGCCTTACCGCTTGGCGACGCCCCAAGAATCGTCAATCGCCTTCTTCGTCCAGGGCCCGGTGCAATGGCGAACGATTGCAGCCACGGGCCACGAAGCCCTGCCAGCGGGGCGGCAGTTCCCGGGCCACCCGCCGCGCCTGGGCCACCGTCCCGAAGGGGGCGAAGACACAGGCGCCGGTACCCGTCATGCGCGCCTTGCCGGCCCGCCGGGAGAGCCATGCCAGGGCCTCCCCCACCTCCGGATGGCGGCGCACCACCACCGCCTGGCAGTCGTTGCGCCCTTCCCATTCGGAAAGGCCGGATATTTTGATGGGCGGTGTGTTGCGTGTCAAACCCTCGTCCGCGAAGACAGCGCCAGTGTCCACCCGCACCGGCGGGCAGACCACCAGGTACCAGGACTCGGGCGGGGCGACCGGAGTGAGGCGCTCCCCCACCCCTTCCGCGAAGGCGGCCCGGCCATGGACGAACACGGGGACGTCCGCCCCCAGGGCGAGTCCCAGTTCGGCCAGGCACGGCAAAGACCAGCCGAGCCTCCAGAGGCGGTTCAGCCCCACCAGGACGGTGGCGGCGTCGGAGGACCCGCCCCCCAGCCCACCGCCCATGGGCAGACGCTTCTCCAGGTGGATGTCCGCACCCAGGGGGGTGTCCGCGGCCGCTTGCAAGGCGCGCGCCGCACGCATCACCAGGTCTTCTTCCGCGGGTACCCCCGGCAGGTCGTAGGTGCGCCGCAGATGGCCGTCCTCCCGCTGCACGAGAGTGAGACGATCGCCATGGTCCAGAAACTGGAACACGGTCTGCAATTCATGGTAACCGTCGGCACGCCGGCCGACGACGTGCAGGAACAGGTTGAGTTTGGCGGGCGCGGGCAGGTCGAGCCGTTTCACTTCAAATCCAGGCCCAGGCGCTCGATGGTGGCCCGCAGCACCTCGTCGTCCGGGTCCTTCTCCAGAGCCTTGCGGAGGATGGCGCGGGCCTCGTCTTGCTTGCCCAGGCGCCACAGGACCTCGCCCAGATGGGCGGCGATCTCGGCGTCTTCCAGACGCTCGTAGGCTTGGCGCAGAAAACGTTCGGCCCCTTCCAGGTCCCCCTCGCGGTAGCGTATCCAACCCATACTGTCGATGATGGCGGGATCGTCCGGCTGTAACTCGTAGGCCGCTTCGATGAGTTTGCGGGCCTCCTCCAGGCGGTCGGTACGGTCGGCGAGGGTGTAGCCGAGGGCGTTGAGGGCGGCGGCATTCTCCGGCTCCTGTTCGAGGATCTTGCGCAGATCCGCCTCGGTCACGTCCAGCTTGTCCAGGCGCTCCGCCACCAAGGCGCGCGCGTAGAGGATCTGAGGATCGTCGGGAAGGCGGGTGAGAACTTCGCTCAAAAGGGCGAAGGCGGCCTGGTAGCGTTTGTAGTCCTGGAGGAGACCGGCCTTGAAGAGATAGATGCGGCGCACTTCGTCGAGGTTGGTGAGGGGCACCTGGTCCAGGTAGTCCAGGGCCTCGTCCAGGCCCTTCAAGCGGGCGAGGATGGCGGCAATGCGCAGTTGCGCGTCGAGCCGGTACTCGCCCCGGCGGACCTTCCGGTACCAGCGCAGGGCGTCCTCCCACCGCTCCTGCTCCTCGGCCACCTGACCGAGGAAATAAGCCGCCACCTGCACCCGCTTGCCCAAATTGTAGAGGTGCTCCAGATAGCCCTCGGCCTCCTCCACGTCGCCGAACTGCATGGCCAGCATGGCCAGGGCGTAGAGGACGTCCGGGTCGTCGGGGGTCTGGGCGGCGAGGGTCTCGAATTGCCCACGGGCCTCTGCCAAACGACGTGCTTCCACCAAGCGGCGGGCCAACTCCAGACGCACGGAGGTGGCCTTGGGGTGTTCGGTCAGGTACGACTGGAGGTAGGCGATGGCGGCATCCAGGCCCTTGGCGTCCACCAGGATACGGGCCTTGAGAACGACCGCCGCCGTCCCCTCGTGCTCCAAGCGCAGGGTCTCGTCGATCTCTCGCAGGGCCAACTCGGGGTCGCCCGCCCAGTGGGCGACGGAAGCGAGGGCATAGTGGGCCTCGGGCACATCGGGATACTGGCGGGCCAGATCGCGCATCACTCGCAAGGCACCCTCCTTGTCCGTCTCACGTCGCAACATGGCGGCCACTTGGAGGATGGCCGGTCCCACCTCGGCCTCGCGGGCAACCAAAGCAGCATAGGTCCGCACCGCCTCGTCGATGAGGCCGTTGCGCACCAGCAGCACGCCCAGGACGCGCTGGGGCTCCAGAGACTCGGGCACCAGTTCCACCCACAGGCGCGCCGCTTCCAGGGCCTTTTTCGGGTCTTGCGCCAACACCGCCACACGCACCGCCTGGCGGGCCACCTGCGGATCACGACTGGCATGGGCGACGCTCAGGTAATTGTGCAGGGCGGTCTCCAGATCTCCCTGACGGGCGGCCAGATCAGCCACCAGCAGTTCGTAGATGAGCTCGGCGCGCAGGGACTCCTCCGAAGGGGTGGTCGTCGCCGTCACCGGGGTCTGAATACGCGGTATCTCCCCGATGACCGACGGCGCAGGGCCCCGCTGGACGGCGCAGCCCCCCAGGCTCAACACGAGAACGGGCAGGACGATGGATTTCATCGGGCCTCCGGAGTGACGAATGCTTGGGACCGGCCCAGGCAGGAACAGCGGCTAACTATAACGAATCGACACCCCGTATTTCATCCCTGGCGCATAACTTGTATTCACGTACTGGATCACGCAGAATTTTCCGTCACCTCGCACACCCGACTGCTCGCATGCGCCTTCTCGCCTTCGGCATCAACCACAAGACCGCACCGGTGGAAATCCGTGAGCGGGTCGCCTTCCCGCCGGAGCGCATCCCCGAGGCGCTGAGCGACCTGGTCTCCCAACCGGCGGTGAACGAGGCCGCCATCCTCTCCACCTGCAACCGCACCGAACTCTATTGCTCCGGCGAGCTGGAGGACGCCTCCCCCATCCGCCGCTGGTTCGCCGACTACCATCGGCTGGACGAGCGCGAGATCGAGCCTTACGTGTACGTCCACCCGGACCAGGCGGCGGTACGTCACCTGCTGCGGGTGGCCTCGGGGTTGGATTCCATGGTCCTGGGGGAGCCGCAGATCCTCGGCCAGGTGAAGGAAGCGTACCGGCGCGCCTGCGAGGCGGGCACCCTGGGGGCCATCCTCGACCGCCTCTACCAACACACCTTCGGCGTCGCCAAGCAGGTACGCACCGACACCGCCATCGGCGCCTCGCCGGTGTCGGTGGCCTTCGCCGCCGTCTCCCTGGCGCGCCAATTCTTTTCCGACTTCGGTCGCCACACCGCCCTGCTGGTGGGCGCCGGCGAGACCATCGAGCTCGCCGCCCGCCACCTGCAGGAGCAGGGCATCGGCCGTATGGTCATCGCCAACCGCACCATCGAGCGGGCGCATGCCCTGGCGGAGGAATTCAAGGCCTACGCCATCGCCCTGGACGAGATCGGCGACCACCTGAGCGAGGCGGATCTGGTCATCGCCTCCACCGCCAGTAGCCTGCCCATCCTCGGCAAAGGGATGGTGGAGCGGGCCCTGAAGGCGCGCAAGCGGCGCCCCATCCTCATGGTGGACATCGCCGTGCCACGCGACATCGAACCCGAGGTAGGCGAATTGGCGGACGTGTATCTGTACACCGTGGACGACCTCCAGGAGATCATCCAGGAAGGACTCAAGTCCCGCCAGGAAGCGGCCAAGAAGGCGGAAGAGATCATCGACGTGCAGACCCTGCGCTTCATGGGCTGGCTGCGCGCCCAGGCCGCCAACACCCTCATCCGCATGGTCCGCGAACAGGCCCACCAGACGGCCGAGCGGGAGCTGGAGAAGGCCCTGCGGCAACTGCGCGCAGGGCAAGACCCGGAAGCGGTCGTCCGCCGCCTCGCCCACGGCCTCACCAACAAGTTCCTCCACATCCCGTCCACCCAGATCCGCCGCGCCGGCAGCGAAGGGCGGGTGGACTTCCTCATGAGCGCCGCCGAACTGTTCGACCTCAAAGACGTCGATCTCGAGTGAAACCCACCCTGCGCGAGAAACTGGTCCGGCTGGCCGAGCGTGCCCAGGAGGTGGCCGCGCTCCTGGGCGAACCCGAGGTCATCGAAGACCAGGACCGCTTCCGCGCCCTCTCCCAGGAATACGCCCGACTGGAACCCCTGGCCCGCGCCTGGGCCGAGTACCAGGGCTTGGGCGAAGAACAACTCGCCGCCGAGGCCATGCTGGAGGACGAGGACCCGGAGATGCGCCAGCTGGCCCGTGACGAACTGGCCCGCATCGAGGCCCGCCGGGAGGCGCTCGAACGGGAACTGCTGCGCCTCCTCGTCCCTCCCGACCCCCACGACCAGGCCAATGTCTTCCTGGAGATCCGCGCCGGCACCGGCGGCGACGAGGCAGCCCTGTTCGCCGGCGACCTGATGCGCATGTACACCCGCTACGCCGAGGCCAAGGGTTGGCGGGTGGAGATCATGAGCGCCTCCCCGGGCGAGCACGGCGGCTACAAGGAGGTCATCCTGCGCATCCAGGGCCGCGGGGTGTACGCCCGCCTCAAGTTCGAATCGGGGGTGCACCGCGTGCAGCGGGTCCCCGAGACCGAATCCCAGGGCCGCATCCACACCTCCGCCGCCACCGTCGCCGTCCTCCCCGAAGTGGAGGACATCGAAACCGTGGACATCGACCCGGCGGACCTGCGCATCGACACCTTCCGCGCCTCCGGCGCCGGCGGCCAGCACGTCAACAAGACCGACTCCGCCGTGCGCATCACCCACCTGCCCACCGGCATCGTCGTGGAATGCCAGGACGAGCGTTCCCAGCACAAGAACCGCGCCCGCGCCCTGGCCCTGCTGCAGGCGCGCCTGCTGGCCCGCGAACGGGAGCGCCGGCAGCGGGAGCAGGCCGCCACCCGCCGCGACCTGGTGGGCTCCGGCGACCGCTCGGAGCGCATCCGCACCTACAACTTCCCCCAGGGGCGGGTCACCGACCACCGCATCAACCTCACCCTCTACAAGCTGGAGCAGATCCTCGAAGGGGACCTGGACCTGCTCATCGAACCACTCCTCCAGGAACACCAGGCCGACCAACTGGCGGCCCTGGCCGAGGAGGCATGAGCCGCACCCTCGGCGAGGCCCTCGCCCGGGCCCGCACGCGCCTGCCCCGCGACGAGGCCGACCACCTGGCGAGCGCCGCCCTGGCGGTGGACCGCGCCATCCTCCTCGCCTTCCCCGAACGGCCCGTGGACGCGGACGCCTGGGCGCGCCTGCTCGACTGGATCGAGCGCCGCGCGCGCGGCGAGCCCCTCGCCTACCTCACCGGCCGCAAGGGTTTCTGGGACTTCGAACTGGTGGTGACGCCGGCGGTGCTGGTCCCGCGCCCGGAGACGGAGACCCTGGTGAACGCCGCCCTGGCGCGCATCCCCGAGGACGCCCCCTGGCACCTGGTCGACCTGGGCACCGGCTCCGGCGCCATCGCCATCGCCCTCGCCCGCGAGCGCCCTGCCTGCCGGGTGATCGCCGTGGACCGCTCCCGAGCCGCCCTGGCGGTGGCGGAGGAGAACCGCCGCCGGCTCCAAGTGCCCAACCTGGCACTGCGCCGGGGCGACTGGTTCGCCCCCCTGGCCGGCACCCGAGCGCACCTGATCTGCGCCAACCCTCCCTACGTCGCCCCCGGCGACCCGCACCTGGAGGAAGGCAGCCTCCCCTTCGAGCCGCCCGAGGCGCTGGTGGCCGAAGACGGGGGCATGGCCGACCTGGCCCACCTCGTCTGCCACGCCCCCGATCACCTGCACCCCGGCGGCTGGCTCCTCCTGGAACATGGCCACGACCAGGGCGCGGCCGTCCGCCGCCTCTTCCGCGAACGGGGCTTCCAGGCGGTGGAAACGCACCGCGACCTGGCCGGGGTAGAGCGGGTGACCCTGGGGCGGTGGGGCGATCCGCCCCTCAAATGACGATCAACTGCGCCCTCAGGGCGCCGGCCTGTTTGAGGGCCTCGAGGATGGCCACCAGGTCGCCGGGGGCGGCGCCGACGCCGTTCACCGCGCGCACGATTTCGTCCAGGGAGACGCCCGCCTCGAAGACGAACATGCGGTTCTTCTCCTGCTCGATCTCGATGTCGGTGCGCGGGACCACCTGCGTCTGTCCTTGCGAGAAGGGGGGCGGCTGGCTCACCACCGGCTTGGCGGTGACGCGCACGGTGAGGTTGCCGTGGGCGACGGCGGCGGGGGTGACGCGCACGTGCGAGCCGATGACCACGGTGCCGGTGCGAGAATTGATGATGACCTTGGCAGGGGCCTCGCCGGGCTCCAGTTCCAGATTCTCCAGCACCGACAGGAAGCCCACCCGCTGGGCCGGGTCGCGCGGGGCGCGCACCTGCACGGAGGCGGCGTCCAGGGGGAAGGCGGTGCCCTCCCCCAGGGTATGGTCGATGGCCTGGGCGAGGCGCTGGGCGGTGGTGAAGTCGGGCTCGTGCAGATTGAGGATCACGGAATCCCCCTGGGCGAAGCCGTTGGGCACGGCGCGCTCGACGGTGGCGCCGTTGGGGATGCGCCCGGCGGAGGGGATGTTCACCGTCACCCGCGAGCCGTCCTGGGCGGCGCCGAAGCCGGACACCACCAGGTTACCCTGAGCGATGGCGTACACCTTGCCGTCCGGGCCCTTGAGGGGGGTCATGAGGAGGGCGCCGCCGCGCAGGCTCTTGGCGTTGCCGATGGAGGAAACGGTGACGTCGATGGTCTGCCCCGGCTTGACGAAGGGGGGCAGATCGGCGTGCACCGCCACCGCCGCCACGTTCTTGGGCTTGGGGGTCACCCCCGGCGGCAGGACGATGCCGAATTTGGCGAGCATGGCCTTGAGGCTCTGCACCGTGTAGGGGGACTGGGTGGACTGGTCGCCGGTGCCGTCCAGGCCCACCACCAGGCCGTAGCCCACCAACTGGTTGGAGCGCACCCCGGCCACCTGGGCCAGGTCCTTGATGCGCTCCGCCTGGGCCGTTCCCGTCAGGCCCAGCATCGCCCACAGCAGGATGATCGCCACGCGCATGTCCGCTCTCCTCAGAAGGGCCACCAGGGGCTGTTCATGATACGCGCCAGCCAACCGGGGCGGTTGACGTCGGCGAGGGTGCCGCGGCCGGAATAGACGATGGTGGCGTCGCCCACCTGGCTGGAGAGGACGGTGTTGTCGCCGCGGATGTCCTCCGGTCGCACCACGCCGGAGAAACGGATGAACTCCGAGCCCTCGTTGAGGGTGAGGCGCTTCTCCCCCTGTACCCACAGGTTACCGTTGGGCAGCACCTCGGCGACGGTGACGGTGATGCGACCGGTGAGGCTGTTGCTCTGGGAAGAGTCGCCACGCCCCTTGAAATTACGCGTCGATTCCAGAGAGGTCTCCAAAACGTTCTGACCGCGGAAGGCGACCCCCCCACCGAACAGGGTGGGGGCGGGCACGTCCAGGCTCTGTTGCTTGTTGGCGGAGGTGGTGGCGCTCTTCTTGGCCTGGGTGCGCTCCTCCAGGATGACGGTGATGAGGTCGCCCACGTTGCGCGCCGAGGGGTCGGAGAACAGGCTGGCGCCGTAGCCGTCCCGATAGAGGCCGCCGTCCTGGCGCGGCGGCGGCAAGGCGATCTGCGGGCGCACGGCGACGAAGCCGGGATCGGGAGGGGGCGGGGGCAGCGTGGCGCAGCCGGCCAGGGGCAGCAGGAACAGGGAAAACAGGCGTTTCATGGCGGCCGTCCTCAGGTGTTGTTGCTGATGTAACGGAGCATGCCGTCCACGGCGGCGATGGCCTTGGAGTTCATCTCGTAGGCGCGCTGGGTCTCGATCATGTTCACCAACTCTTCGGCGACGTTGACGTTGGACGATTCGAGCGCGCCCTGGATGAGGGTACCCACCCCGTCCAGGCCGGGGGTGGCGACGCGCGGCGGACCGGAGGCGACCGTCTCCAGGAACAGGTTCTCGCCACGCGGCTGCAGGCCGGCGGGGTTGACGAAGTCGGCCAGTTGCAACTGCCCCACGTTGTCGCCGGCCACCGCCCCGGGGGTGGTAACGGTGACCGTACCATCGGCGCCGATGGTGACGCTCTGGGCGTCCTGGGGGATGGTGATGCCCGGTTGAACGAGATAGCCGGCGGCGGTCACCAGGTTGCCCTGGGCGTCCACCTGGAAGCTGCCGTCGCGGGTGTAGGCGATGGTGCCGTCGGGGAGGAGGATCTGAAAGAAACCACGCCCCTGCACGGCCAGGTCGAAGGCGTTCTCGGTGTTCACCAGGTTGCCCTGGGCGTGCAGTTTCTGCGTGGCCACCGTGCGCACCCCGGAGCCGAGCATGAGGCCGGAGGGGAGGATGGTGCTTTCGCTGGCCTGAGCCCCCGGCTGGCGCACGTTCTGGTAGATGAGGTCCTCGAACACGGCGCGTGCCTTCTTGTAGCCGGTGGTGCCCACGTTGGCGAGGTTGTTGGAAATGACGGCCATGCGCGTCTGCTGCGCGTCCAGACCGGTCTTGGCGATCCACAGGGCTCGTTCCATGGTTGACCTCTCGCATGGGTTCCCTGGGGGATGAGCAAGGTTGGTGCCATAC
>WFVN01000168.1 GCA_015491615.1 Gammaproteobacteria bacterium | reverse complement strand
GGCTGCACCCTGTGCATCCAGGCCTGTCCGGTGGACGCCATCCTCGGCGCCCCCAAGCAGATGCACACGGTGATCGCCGAGGAGTGCACCGGCTGCAAGCTGTGCCTGCCCCCCTGCCCGGTGGACTGCATCGACATGGTGCCGGTGGAGGAAGACCTGCACCACTGGGTCTGGCCCCATCCCGACGAGGAGCATCGCCACCATGGCGTTTGAGCCGACCGCCGGTCGCCCCTTGTACCACTTCCACGGCGGCGTGCACCTGCCCGGGCACAAGCACGAATCCACGCGCCTGCCCATCCGCCCGGCGCGCCTGCCCAAGATCCTCGTCATCCCCCTCGCCCAGCACATCGGCCAGCCCGCCGAACCCCTGGTGGCGGTGGGCGAGACGGTCCTCAAGGGGCAGCTCATCGCCCGCGCGGCGGACTACGTGAGCGCCCCCGTGCACGCCTCCAGCTCCGGCACCGTGGTGGCCATCGAGGACCGCCCCATCCCCCATCCTTCCGGCCGCTCCGCCCCCTGCATCGTCATCGAGACGGACGGCCAGGAACAATGGCGCTGGCGCAAGGAGCTGCCCGAGGACTACCGCGACATGGACCCCTCGCACCTGCGCAATCTCATCCGCGAGGCGGGCATCGTCGGCCTGGGCGGGGCCGGCTTCCCCACCGCCGTGAAGCTCAACCCCCTGCCCGGCAAGCTGGTCAAGACCCTGATCCTCAACGGCGCCGAGTGCGAGCCCTACATCACCTGCGACGACATGCTCATGCGCGAGCGCCCCTACGACATCCTGAGCGGCCTGGAGGTGATGCGCCACGCCCTGCAGGCGGAGACCTGCGTCATCGCCGTGGAGAACAACAAGCCCCAGGCCATCGAGGCCCTGCGCCAGGCCATCCGTGCCCGCAGCCTTACCGAGGTGGAGGTGGTGGAAGTGCCCACCGTCTACCCCGCCGGGGCGGAGAAACAACTCATCAAAACCGTCACCGGCGAGGAGGTGCCCAGCAACGGCCTGCCCATCGACATCGGCGTGGTGTGCCACAACGTGGGCACCGCCAGCGCCGTACACCGGGCGGTAACCCTGGGCGAACCGCTCATCTCGCGCATCGTCACCATCGCCGGCGGGGTGGCCGAGCCGCGCAACCTGGAGGTCCTCATCGGCACCCCCTTCCACGACCTCCTGGAGGAATGCCACGGCGTCCCCGGCACCCTCGACAAGCTCATCATGGGCGGCCCCATGATGGGGGTGGCGGTACACACCGACGCCGTGCCTGTGATCAAGACCACCAACTGCATCCTGGCGGTGACGCGCGCCGACATGCCCCTGCCCCACCGCGGCGAGGCGCGCCCCTGCATCCGCTGTGGGCGCTGCTACGACGTCTGCCCCATGGAGCTCCTGCCCCAGCAGCTCTACTGGTACGCGCGCGCCAAGGATCTGGACAAGGTGCAGGAATACCACCTGTTCGACTGCATCGAATGCGGCTGCTGCGACTACGTCTGCCCCAGCCACATCCCCCTGGTGCAGTACTACCGCTACGCCAAGACCGCCATCTGGGCGCGCGAGCGGGAGCGGGAGAAGGCAGACCTGGCACGGCGCCGCTTCGAGGCCCGCCAGGCGCGCCTGGAACGGGAGAAGCGCGAACGCGCCGAACGCCACAAGAAACGGCGCGTGGCCAGCGAGGGCGAACGCCAGGCCAAGATCCTCGACGCCCTGGAGAAGGCCAAGACCAAGAAACGCACCCCTGGCGCGGACGACGGCGAAGGAGACGGCGCATGAGTCTGCGTCCGCACCTGCACACCCCCAGCTCCCCCCACATCCATGACACCAGCAGCGTCCCGCGGCTGATGATGACGGTCTTCGTCGCCCTCACTCCGGCGGCCATCGCCCACGTCTGGTACTTCGGCTGGGGCCTGCCCATCCAGACCCTCACCGCCATCGTCTTCGCCCTCGGCGGCGAGGCCCTGGTGTTGAAGCTGCGTCGCCGTCCCGTCGCCCCCCACCTGATGGACGGTAGCGCCCTGGTCACCGCTACCCTGTTGGCCTTCTCACTGCCCCCCTACGCCCCCTGGTGGATCGCCGCCCTGGGGGCCCTGTTCGCCATCGTCGTCGTCAAGCAGCTTTACGGCGGCCTGGGCTACAACCCCTTCAATCCGGCCATGGCCGCCTACGTCATGCTCCTCGTCTCCTTCCCCCTGGAGATGAGCACCTGGGCCGCCCCGAGGGTGGTGGGCGGCACCCCTCTGGACCCCATCCAGGCCCTCTCCCTCATCTATTTCGGCATCCCCCCCGCTAGCGGCCTGGACGCCCTCTCCATGGCCACCCCCCTGGACCTGGTGAAGACGCAGCTCACCAACGACGTCACCCTCACCGAGACCTTCACCGAGTACGCCCACCTGTTCGGCGACTTCAGCGGCCGGGGCATCGAGTGGATCGGCAACTGGATCCTCCTCGGCGGCCTGTTCCTGCTCTACAAGCGGGCCATCGCCTGGCAGATTCCCCTGGCCATGCTGGGGACCCTGTTCGTCGTCGCCCTGGTGTTCAACCTCCACGACCCGGACACTTACCCCTCGCCCCTGTTCCACGTCTTCAGCGGCGCCGCCCTGTTCGGCGCCTTCTTCATCGCCACCGACCCGGTGACCGCCGCCACCACCCCCAAGGGGCGCCTCATCTACGGCGCCGGCGTCGGCCTGCTCACCTACGTCATCCGCACCTGGGGCGGCTATCCGGACGGCGTCGCCTTCGCCGTCCTTCTTATGAACATGGCCGCCCCCACCATCGACTACTACACCCAGCCGCGGGTCTTCGGTCATGCACCGAAAAAATAGCCGCGAGACCCTGACAAATGCCCTGCGCGGGGCCCTGTTCCTGGGCCTGTTCGCCCTCGTCGCCACCGCCCTGGTAGCCGCCACCCACCTGCTCACGCGCGAGCAGATCGCCGAGAACGAGCGCCTCGCCGTGCTGCGCGGCCTGCACGAGATCATCTCCCCCACCCTGCACGACAACGACCTGGTGCGCGACGTCGTCTACGTCACCGACCCGGAACTCCTCGGCGACGACGAACCCAAACCCGTGTACCGGGCGCGCAAGGGCGGCAAACCGGTGGCGGTGATCATCACCACCGTCGCCCCGGACGGCTACGGCGGCAAAATCAAGCTGCTGGTGGGCATCGACACGCAGGGGCGCATCCTCGGGGTGCGGGCGGTGTCCCACAAGGAGACCCCGGGCCTGGGGGACGCCATCGAACCGGAGAAGTCGGACTGGATCCTGCGTTTCACCGGCAAGTCCCTGGGCGACCCGCCGGAGAAACGCTGGAAGGTGAAACGCGACGGCGGCGCCTTCGACCAGTTCACCGGCGCCACCATCACCCCGCGGGCCGTGGTCAAGGCGGTGAAGAAGGCCCTCATTTTCTACCGACAGCACCGTGACACCCTGTTCCAACGCCCCAGCGAGGTCCCGCCGGAGGAGGAAGAACCATGAGCGACTACCGCGACATCGCCCGCCAGGGCCTGTGGCACAACAACCCCGCCCTGGTGCAGATCCTCGGCCTGTGCCCCCTGCTGGCGGTGAGCTCCACCGTCACCAACGCCCTGGGGCTGGGCCTGGCCACCACCTTCGTCCTCGTCGGCTCCAACCTCACCGTCTCCCTCATCCGCGACTGGGTGCGGGACGAGCTGCGCATCCCCGTCTTCGTCCTCGTCATCGCCGCCCTGGTGACGGCCGTCGAGCTGCTCATGAACGCCTACCGCCACGACCTCTACAAGGTCCTGGGCATCTTCATCCCCCTCATCGTCACCAACTGCGCCATCATCGCCCGCGCCGAGTCCTTCGCCTCCAAGAACCGGCCCGCCCCCGCGGCCCTGGACGGCCTCATGATGGGACTCGGCTTCACCGGCGTGCTGGTGGTCCTCGGCGCCCTGCGCGAGGCCCTCGGTCAGGGCACCCTCCTGGCGCGCCTGGACCTCCTCCTGGGGCCGGCCTTCCGCGACTGGGAAATCACCCTGGCGGAGGACTACCGGGGATTCCTCCTCGCCATCCTGCCCCCCGGGGCCTTCTTCGGCCTCGCCCTGCTCATCGCCCTCAAGAACCTCATCGACGCGCGCCGCGCGGCACGGGCCGCCCAAGCCGCCACACCGGTACCGGAAGCGGCCGAGGGCGAGGGGGATGCGGCCCCCGCCCGTTGAAGTCTATAATCAAAAACTAATCAACCACGGAGGAGCGAACATGGCCGGACATCTCCCCTTCCTGGGTCGGGGCCTGCGCTACGGCAACGCCCGCAACGTGTACGAGGCCTTCTTCGAGGGCCACGCCCTCAACGAGGCGCTGCAGGAGAAGTACTACAAATGGTGGTACGACTGGGCCCGCGACTTCGTCCTCAACGATCCTGACCTGCGGGTGACCAAGGGCATCCTCTTCAACGACTATCCCCTGGGCCACCACCCCCACCACGACTTCCACCTCAAGAACAAGCGCTGGGCCCTGTACATGATGGACCTGGGCGACCTCCTGCGGGACGTCATCTGGCCCAAGCTGAACGACGAGACGCGCCAGAAACTGGAAAAGGCGCACGAGGCATTCCTCCACGAACTGGAGGCCGAAGCCAAGGCCAACCCCCGCCCGCCGGCCCCGGAAGTGGGCTACTTCCGCCACACCTGAAGCGGCGCGCCCGGTCCGGCCGGGCGCCACTCCCCCATGGACAAGAAGAAAATCCGCGAGATCTTCAAGCGTTTCGCCGAGGCTGACCCCCACCCCACCACCGAGCTGAACTACGAGACCCCCTTCCAGCTCCTCATCGCCGTCATGCTCTCCGCCCAGACCACCGACAAGGCGGTCAACAAGGCCACCGCGACCCTGTTCCGCGAGGCCCCCATCCCCGAGGCCATGCTCGCGCTGGGAGAAGAAGGCATCAAGCGCCACATCCGCCACATCGGCCTGTACAACAGCAAGGCCAAGCACATCATCGAGACCTGCGGCATCCTGGTGGAGAAATACGGCGGCGAGGTGCCGCGCACCCGGCGCGAGCTGGAGGCCCTGCCGGGGGTGGGACGCAAGACCGCCAACGTGGTCCTCAACACCGCCTTCGGCGAGCCCACCATCGCCGTGGACACCCACATCTTCCGCGTCGCCAACCGCATCGGCCTGGCCAAGGGCAAGACCCCCTTGGCGGTGGAAAAGCAACTGGAACGGGTCGTCCCCCCCGAATACCGCCGCCATGCCCACCACTGGCTCATCCTCCACGGGCGCTACGTGTGCACCGCGCGCAAGCCCCGTTGCGGCGCCTGTATCATCGAGGACCTGTGCGAATACCCCCACAAGACCACGGAGGCGGACTGAGATGTTCACCCAGGACCGGGACCGGCTGCGCCTGTTCTACGTGGAGGCCTGGCGCAAGGCCCAGGCGGGCGAACCCCTGGAACCGCTGGAGCAAGCGGTGGCCCAGGTGGTGGCCGACCACCCCGAGTACCACGCCCTGCTCGGGCGCGGGGAGGCGGCCGTGGGCGGCGAGTATCCACCGGAGCTGGGGCAGACCAATCCCTTCCTGCACATGGGCATGCACCTGGCCATCCGCGAGCAGGTGGCCATCGACCGCCCCGCCGGCGTGCGCGCCGTGCACGCGCGTCTGCGCCTCGCCCACGGCGACGCCCACGCCGCCGAGCACGCCATGATGGAGTGCCTGGGGGAGGCCCTGTGGCAGGCGCAACGGGAAGGAACGGCGCCGGACGAGACCGCCTATCTGGCGGCCCTGCGACGCCTCATGGAAGCCCTGTGAGGATGGCTGGCGCCCTCAGGCGATCCACCCCCACAGGGTGAACAGGGCGATCACCACCACCCACAACCAGATACTGCGCCGCGCCAGGTCCAGGGACTGGCACACCACCCGCCCCCCTTCCGGCGTCGCCTCCTCCAGGCGCAGCGCGCCACCGCCGGCGCAGGCAAGCAGGTCCTCGTGCGGATCGGGCCAGTGGCGCTCGCCGGTCTCACGCGCCTCCCGGCAGGACTCGCGCGCGTCCATGAAGGAACCCAGGGCGGCGAAGCTGTAAGCGGTGAGGCGCGCCGGCACCCAGCCGAGAACCTGATAGAACCAGGCCAGCGCGTCCCCCAGGCCGCTTTCCCCCTTGCCGCAGGCACCAGCGGAGAGACAAGTCTTGCGCAGCTCGCTGGCGGCCCGGTACATCACCGCCCCCAACGGACCCAAGAGGGCGAACCAGAAGACCACCGCCAGAAAACGGTCGCAGACGGCGATGAACACCGCCTCGCTGGCGGTCTTGGGGAGGGGCCGGCCCTCCGGCCAAGGGCGCCGGTCCAGCAGGCCCTCCATGTACCATCGGGCGGCCTCCTCATCACCCCGGTCGAGGGCGTCCACCAGGCTCTTGGCCTGATCGTAGAAAGAGCGCGGCCCCAAGCAGTAGACGAACACCGCCAGGGCGAAGAGGAAGGCGAGGATCAACGACCAGTCCCCCAGCCACCATTGCAGCCAGCCCACCAGCGCGGTGGGCAGCCCCACCAGGATCAGCACGCCGATAGGACCGTCCAACCATTCGCGCCGCTCCCGCTGGGCCACCGCCCAGCGGGCCAGGGCGTGCAACCAGTCGAAGCGGCGGTAATCCTGGAGGCTACCCAGGAAACGTTCCACGACGAGGGCGAGGAGAAGAATGATGAGGGTCATGGCGCCGGTTCCATCGGTCTTCTTGTGGGGACATCCATGCTAGGGGAAATCGCTCGGCGGGTCCATCACCCCGGTCCCGGCCGCCAACCCAAGAGGACCTCCAGGCGCGTCCAGTCGAAGGCCGGGCCGGGATCCGTCTTGCGTCCGGGGGCAATGTGGCAGTGACCCACCACCCGCCCCGGTCCGATGCCGGGATAGGTCGCCGCCAAGAGGCGGATCACCCGCGCGAGGACCTGGTACTGGGCCGCCTCGTAAGGCACCGCGTCCGTCCCTTCCAACTCGATGCCGATGGAGAAGTCGTTGCAACGCTCGCGCCCCTGGAAGCGGGAGACGCCGGCATGCCAGGCACGCCGGTGGAAAGGGACGTACTGCACCAAGGCCCCGTCGCGGCGAATGAGCAAGTGGGCGGAGACGCGCAGGTCCTGGATCTCGGCGAAGAAGGGATGGGCGTCGGGGTCCAGGGTGTTGGTGAACAGGGCGTCGATGTGCGGGCCGCCGAAGACCCCCGGCGGCAGGCTGATGCCATGCACCACCACCAGTTCCGGCTCGCCCCCCGACGGGCGCTCGTCGCAGTTGGGGGAAGGCACGCGCCGCGCCCCGGCCAGCCAGCCGTCACGGATCTCCTGTGAACCCGGTCGCGAATCCATCACCTCGCCCTGCAAGGCATCGGCCCGAGGCCGTTCACCCGCACGAACCCCACATTGATCCGGGAGCCGCACCATGAAAGCGCAACGCCTCCAACCCTTCCTCCTCGTCTTCACCCTGGCCTGGGCCGGCTTCGCCGCCGCCGGCCCGGCAGAACAGTTCGACCGCGGCCTGCTGGCCGCCGAGCAGGGCGACTACCAGCACGCCATCCAGTACTGGGCGCCCCTGGCCCTGGCCGGCGACGCCGCCGCCCAGTTCAACCTGGGCCTGCTCCTGCACAGCGGCGCCGGCGGCAAGCAGGACGAGAAGGCCGCCCTGGAATGGTATCGACGCGCCGCCGAGAACGGTCACCCCCTGGCCCAGAGCTACCTGGCCGCCGGTTATCAGGAAGGCTGGTTCGGCCTGCCCAAGGACCCTGAGCGGGCCCGCTATTGGGAACAGCGCCTGGGTCATTGACGCCACCTGCACGCCGATCCTTGGTGGCAGGGCGCCTCTGGCGCCCTTTTCTTTGGTTCAGGTGGTGGGACGACTGTGGACGTGGTCCTCGTGGGCATGGCCGTGATCGTCCTTCTCGATCACCACCGGGATCATATGCAGATGCCCGTGACGCACCCCGCGCTGGGCGATGATCTCGTCGGCGAAACGCCGTACCCGCTCCACCGGCCCGCGTAGAATGGTCACCTCCAGGCAGTTGTCGTGGTCCAGGTGCACGTGCATGCTGGAGAGGGTGAGCTCGTGATGGGCGTGCTGGGCGGCGGTGACCCGGTTCGCCAGCTCGCTCTTGTGGTGGTCGTAGATGTACCCCAGGGTAGCCACGCAATCGCCCTCGTCTCGTTCCAGGCGCTCTCCTTCGAGCTTCTCCCGGATCAGGTCGCGCATGGCCTCGGAGCGGTTGGTGTAGCCCCTCTCGCGAATGAATTCGTCGAACTGGCGGGCCAGCTCCGGCTCCAGGGAAATGGTGAAACGCTCCATCGATTGATTACCTCGGCGCTCGGGTTCGTCCGCCTAGCCTATCACCACCACCCCTGCAGGCGCAGGCCCAGCACCAGGGCGTTGGCCACGGTCAGGTCCATACCCGGTTGGATGACGTACTGGAAACCCGGCTGCATCATCCAGCGGCGCCCCACCCGGGCGCTGTAGGTGATCTCGTAGACGTTCTCGGCACGGAAGTAAGTCACTCCCTCCGAACGAGCGTAGTCGAGGAATTCCTGGGAGTGTTCGGTACGCACCAGGCCCAGGCCCAGGGCGTCGTCCGAACGGCCGGGGAGCGGGGCACTGGCCTGTAGGCCGACGGCGTAGGTGGCGCCGTAGCGGTTACGGGCCGGGTCGGCACGGCCGGCCTTGAAGAACACCCCAAGGCGCCGCCCCACCGCCGTCTCCGCGAGCACATAGTATCCACCGCCATTGGAACGGGGAGTGCCCTCGAAAGCCGGGCCGGAACGCCCTTCGGCCCGCCAATCGTCCCCTGCCCAGTGGTCCAGGGAATGGGTGTCACGCCAATGGCCCAACCCCACTTTCATATAACCCGGCTCTCCGGAAGTCCCCTTTTTCACGCCCCCTTCGGCCACGTAGAACCATCCGCCGTCACCGTTGCGCAACACGCCCTCGGTGTCCGGGACGCCCTTCCACAACCCCAAATTCAGATAGCCCGCCCCGAAAGGCGCGAGAAAAGCTTCCACGCCCGGCCCGGTAGCCGGGTAAGTGGGCACCGTGCCGCCACCACCGCCCACCTCCACGCCCATCCCGAAACTGCCGTTCAGGAACAGGCTGGCGTAGTCGGCGACGTAGAAATCGTTGTTGAAATCCACCACCCCGACGCGCAACTTCGCATTCCACCAAGGGAGGTTCTGTTGCACCCAGGCGTCCCAGACGAAAAAACCGGTGGCCCCACCGGCATCGATGCCACTCACGCCGGAAACGTCCCCCACCCGACGACTCGGAGACTCACCGAGGGCATAAGCCAAGTGCACCCCCAGGTGTCCCCCACGCCAACCGAAACTCTCTCCGCTCACACTACCGTAGAATTCCACCAACCCCACCGTCTCGACACCGGTCTGCACGCCCCCCACGGCGTCGTTGAAGGTGTCGACCGTCATCAACCACTCCCCTTTCCAGGCACCGGTCTCGTGCTCGTGCACACCGGTGATGGACCGGGGCTCGTCCGGGAGCGGAGACAGATTGCGATGTACCGTCTCCGCGGCCTCGCCTTCGCTGGGAGGCGGTACGGCGGGAGAAAACGCTTCGGGTGGAGGCGCGGCGGGGACCTCGTTCGTCCGTTCCGGCAGGCGCAGGAAATCCTCCAGCGTGGGCCCTCCCTGGCTGTCCGATTTGCGGTCACCCTGCGCCAGCACCGTCTCCGCATCTGCCGGAAGACCCATCAAACAGGCGCCGATCCCCATGACCCAACGCCACCTAGCACATCTCTCTGAGAGTTTCATCTTAATCGCGATCGACCTCATGGCCCCGCGTTCAGGGGCTTGACTCGTGTGAATTTCAAAAATAACTTCATAATCCGTTGTGCTGCTTTCAAGTTGCGTGCAACACCGGCCGAACCAAGAATTCTACACCGGCCACTTCGCTTCGTTTCCCTCAAGGACCGCCAAGGAGCACCCCATGGCCCGACCCTTCTGGATTTTCCTCGCCCTGTGCATCTGGATGCCCACCCTCGCCGCCGACCCCCTGAAGGTAGTGACTTCGGTCGCCCCCATCACCAACATCGTCAAGAACGTGGGACAGGAGCTCATCGAAGTGCACGGCATTGTCCCCGAAGGGACCAACTCCCACACCTTCGAACCAGCTCCCTCGGACGCCAAGTATCTGCGTGACGCCGATCTCATCGTCCTCAACGGCCTGCACCTGGAATTGCCCACCATCAAACTGGCGAAGAAGGTCCGTCGCCCCGGCGTGCCCATCCTGCTCCTGGGCGACAACACCATCTCCCGCAAGGACTGGAAGTTCGACTTCAGCTTCCCCGAGGAGGAAGGCCATCCCAATCCGCACCTGTGGCCCAACGTCTATCTGGCCCAGCGCTACGCCACTCTAGTGCGTGACGCCCTCGTGGAACTGGATCCGGCCAACCGCGATCGCTATTTCGCCAATACCACCGCGTACCTGGCGCGCATGAGCAAAGTGGACGCGGCCATCTTCGATTGTGTCTTCTCCATCCCGCCGAAGAACCGCAAGCTGGTCACCTACCACGACTCCTTCGCCTACTTCGCCCCCCGCTACGGGATGAAGGTGATCGGCGCCATCCAACCCTCCGACTTCTCCGAGCCCACCGCCCGCGAGGTGGCCCGCATCATCCAGCAGTTGCGCGCGGTGGGCGTGCCGGCGGTGTTCGGCTCGGAGGTCTTCCCCAGCCCGGTACTCAAACAGATTGCCCGCGAAGCGGGGGTGCGCTACATCGACGACCTGTCCGACGACGACCTTCCCGGAGAGCCCAACGATCCTGATCACAGCTATCTGGGAATGATGAAACACAACCTGGAGATCATGACCCGCGCCTTGGGCGGTGACCCCTCGTGCATGACCGGGGTGAAAGTGAGCAATCTCTTCTGATGGCCCAACCCCTCATCCGCCTGGAAGACGTGTCGGCGGGCTATCGCCACCGACCCGTCTTCACCCACCTCTCCCTGACCCTGGACGAAGGGCGTTTCGCCGGCATCGTCGGCCCCACCGGCTCGGGCAAGACCACCCTCCTCAACACCATTCTGGGGACCATCCGCCCGCACGCCGGTCGCGTCCTCATCGAGGGCAGACCGCCCGGGCGCACGCGTTCCGGAGAAGTGGGTTACGTGCCCCAACTGGAGACGGTGGACTGGTCTTTCCCGGTGACGGTGGAGCAGGTGATCCTCATGGGGCTGTACGTCAACCGCCGCTGGCTGCCCTGGCCGAGCCGGGAGGAAAAGCGCCGGGTGGCGGCCATCGCCGAGGAGCTGGGCATCGCCGCCTGCCTCCACCACCACATCCGCGACGTCTCCGGCGGCCAGCAGCAGCGCGCCTTCCTCGCCCGCGCCCTCATCAACCGTCCACGCCTGTTGGTGCTGGACGAACCCACCGCCGGGGTGGACATCAAGACCCAGCACGACGTTCTCCACTTGTTGGAAGAACTCAACCGCCAGGGGATCACCATCCTCATCACTACCCACGACCTGAACACCGTCGCCGCCCACCTCCCCTGGGTCATCTGCTTCAACCAAGGTATCGTCGCCGAAGGCCCGCCACGAGAAGTATTCACACGCGAAAATCTGGCAGCCACCTACGGTGGCGAACTGGCGGTGTTCGACCACGACGGTCACCTGCTCATCGCCCACGCCCCCGCCACCCACGCCTGAGAGCCTCATGGAAACCCTCCTCGAACCCTTCGCCTTCGAATTCTTCCGCAACGGCCTGTGGGCGGCCCTCATGGTGGGCGCCCTGTGCGGCATGATCGGCGTCTTCATCGTCCTGCGGGGGATGAGCTACATCGGTCACGGCCTCTCCCATGCCGCCTTCGGCGGCGCGGTGCTGGGCTACACCCTGAACGCCAATTTCTACGTGGGCGCGGTGCTCACCGCCTTTTTCGCCGCCCTCCTCATCCACCAGCTTTCCCGCGGCGGCAAGATCAAACCCGACGCTGCCATCGGTATCGTCACCACCGCCATATTCGCCCTCGGCGTAGCCCTCATCTCGCGCGTGCGCCAATTCACCCAGAGCTTCGAAGCGGCCCTGTTCGGCAATATCCTCGGCGTCACCAGCACCGACCTGTGGGTGATCGGCGCCGTCCTGGTGGTGACCGCGGTGGGACTGTTCCTGTTTTACCGGCCTTTGCTGTTTTCCACCTTCGACCGCGAGGCGGCAGCGGTCTTCGGCATTCCCACCGAACGCCTGCAGGTGGGCTTCTCCCTGGTACTGGCCCTGGCCATCATCGCCGCCATGAACATCGTCGGCGTGACCATGATCGCCGCCGCCCTCATCATCCCTGCCGCCACCGCCCGCCTGCTCACCGACAGTTTCAGCATCATGCTCCTCCTCTCCACCGTGCTCGGGGCCCTGGTGGGCGTATCCGGCCTCTACGCCAGCTACCATTTCGATGCCGCCTCCGGTGCCACCATCGTTCTTTTCGGCGCCGGCATCTTCATCCTCGTCCTCCTCTACCACCACCTGCGCGAGCGCCTGGCGGTGCACGAACACCTCCACTACCACGACGGCGTCGCCCACGCCCATCCCCACACCCACGATGGCGATCACGCCCACCGTCACGAGGTACCCGCATCCCTCGCTGCCCCCGGCCAAGGGGCGAAAGCCCAGGGCCGCTCCTCCGAAATGAAGGTCAGGTACAAGAAAATCTGATAAAACCAACAGGCGAGGCTGCCGCCGAAGGCGAGCAGGCGGAGGTCGGGCGCCCCGGTGAACAAAACCCAGCCGGACTGGAACACCGCCACCACCCTCAGCACCACCTCCCCCACCGACTTAGAGAAAGGCGAACAACAGCATGAACGGGCCCCGCCGCCAGATCCGCACGTCACGCAGGGGGCAGCAGGGCCGATCCGCGTCTTCGACCATGGCACGCACCCCCAGGAAAGCCCACTCCAAGCCTAGGCCCGGGGACGCGGGCCGGCCACGCCTGATCCTCCTCAACAAGCCCTACCGGGTCCTGCCCCAGTTCACCGACGGCCAGGGGCGCGCCACCTTGGCCGGCTTCGGCCTGCCGCCCGGGGTCTATCCGGCCGGACGCCTGGACTACGACAGCGAGGGGCTCATGGTCCTTACCGATTACGGCCCCTGGCAGGTGCGCATCAGCCATCCGCGCCACAAGATGGTCAAGACCTACTGGGTACAAGTGGAGGGCAGGCCCGATGCCGAGGCCCTGGCGTGCCTGCGGCGCGGGGTGATCCTCAAGGACGGCCCGGCCCGGGCCCTCTCGGTGCGGGTGATAGGGGAACCGGCGGGGCTGTGGACGCGCCACCCGCCCATCCGCTATCGCGCCCATATCCCCACCACTTGGCTGGAACTGCGCCTGGACGAAGGGCGCAATCGCCAGGTGCGGCGTATGACCGCCACCATCGGCCATCCCACCTTGCGCCTGGTGCGCCAGGCGGTGGGGCCGTGGACGGTGGACGCTCTGGCGCCGGGCCAGTGGCGGGAAGTGCCCTTCGAAGAGGCCGTCAGCCGACTCGGTCGAGGGAGAGCAGGCGGCCGTTCCCGTCCACCCGCAAACGGAATTCGCCGAAGACCCCCTCGCGGCTGACGAAGGGACGCAGGTGACGGGCCGGGAACTGCACGATGCGTCCATCGTGGGCACGCACGATCACCGCCCGCGCCGTCCCCTGGTAAAAACGGCACCAACGATGGGCAGGCAAGGCGAGGGAAAAATACAGCTCTTCTACGGCCATACTCCTCAATCGGTCCCCTCGCCCCATGACTTGAACGACGCAAAACCGTCACCCCGTCACCATACCGACGCCCCATGCCTTGTAGCTCAAGCGCTTAGCCGAACGGCACGACCGTTGCTGTACCCTCGCCGCACGCAAACACCCGATGGAAAAACATGAACGAAGCTGCCCCCCGCGCCCCGTTGCAAGACCGTCGCCGCGCTTCCCGCGAGGCCATCGAGCGCCTGGTGGCCAAGCGCACCGAAATGCTCAGCATCTACTCGGAGCTGGCCGCCTTGCGCCCCTTCGACGAACCCGAGCTGCTGGTGGAGGCCCTGGTAAACTTCTGCGACGTCCTGGTGGACTATACCGCCGAGGCCCATTTTCGCCTCTATCGTTTCATCGAGAACGCCAGCGAACGCCGGCGCGCGGTGCGCGAAGTGGCCAAAGCGGTCTATCCTCGCATCAGCGAGAGCACGGACTGCATCCTGGAGTTCAACGACCTCTACGGAGAACCCGGAAACGACCTGGACGCGAGTCGTTTGGAACGACACCTCTCGCGCCTGGGAGAAGTTCTGGCGGAACGTATCGAATTGGAGGACCGGATCATCCAGGCCCTCACGCAACCACGTACTTGATCATGACTGTAAGTATTCACTTACAATCGATAGAGGGGATTTCCTCTATTTCCATGCAAAAGGCTTTGTTATTTTTCTCTCGCCACCCAAGCCCCAAGGGGAGGAAACAGGGATGAAGCTCTCCACCAAAAGCCGTTTCGCCGTCACCGCCATGATGGAACTGGCCCTCCACTATCACCAGGGCCCCGTACCCCTGGTGGAGATCGCCCACCGCCAACAAGTCTCCTTGTCCTATCTGGAACAGATCTTCTCGCGTCTGCGCAGCGCCGGCCTGGTGCGTGGACAACGAGGACCTGGCGGCGGTTTCACCCTCTCCCGCCCCCCGGAGGAGATCACCATCGGCGAGATCGTGGCCGCCGCCGAAGAGGTGGAAAACCAGGAGCTGCGGGGCGTCTCCGGGCGCCTGTGGGGCCTGCTCAGCCAAGAGATCTTCGCCTTCCTGAGCGGCATCACCCTGGCCCACTTTTCCCAATCCCCCGAGTTGGGCAAACTCATGGAAGCGGAGGACAAGGGCGGTCGCACGGTGGCCTGATCAGATCACCCGCTCGTTGCCCCCGTCGATGGGGATCTGCGCCCCGGTGACCTTGGCGAACACCGGGCCCAGTACTACCGCCGTCAGTTCGGCCACGTCCCGGCTCTCCAATTCCACCCCCAACAGGTTCTTGCGCTTGTATTCCTCCAAGCTCAGCCCGTAGTGGGCGGCGCGGGCGGCGAGGACTTCGTCGCTCCAGATGCCGGTGTCGAACACCGCGTCCGGGTGCAGCACGTTCATCCGCACCCCCTGGCCGGCCCATTCCAGGGCGGCGACCCGCGCCAGTTGAGTGAGGGCGGCCTTGGAGGCGGAATAGGCGGCGGCGCCGGGGCCTGGGGCGGCGACGTTTTTGGAGCCCATCACCAGCACGCGCCCGCCGCGGGGCGCCAAGGCCAGGTAGGGGGCCAGGCGGCGCATCAGGCTCAGGTTGGCATCCAGGTTGACGGCCATCACCCGCCGCCACTCGTCCTCGTCCAGCTCGGCGATGGGGGTGCCGGGAGGGAAAACGCCGGCATTGAGGACCGCCATGTCCACACCGCCGAAGTGCTCCACCCCCGTCTCCAGGGCCATCTCCACCTGGTCGGGGTCGGTCACGTCACAACCCAGGGTGAGGCAATCCACCCCGTCCAGCTCGTGCACCGCCTCGTCCACGTCCAGGGCAATCACCGCCGCCCCGCGGGCGCGCAACGAAGCTACCGTGGCGCGGCCGATGCCGGAGGCGGCGCCGGTCACCAGGGCCACCTCGCCGGCCAGTTCCGGCGGCTCCCCCTGACGCGCCAGCTTGGCCTGTTCCAGGCTCCAGTACTCCATGTCGAAGATGTCCTTGGCGGGCAGGGCGCGGTAGCCGCCCAGGGCCTCGGCACGGAGGATGACGTCCATGGTGTGGCGGTAGATGTCGCGCACGATGGCCGCCTCCTTGGGGGTGCGTCCGGCGCAGCAGAGGCCGAACTCGCGGTCCAACACCACCCGGGGGGCCGGGTCGAGCATGGTCTTGGGCTCGGCGGCGTGGGGGGCGTGGGCCTCGAAGTAGGCGATGTATTCCTCCTCGTAGGCAGCCACGTCGCGGCCGATGAGGGGCAGGCGCTTGGTGCGGATGACGTGGTCCGGGGTGGCCGGGCCCTGGCGGGCGATGCGTTCCACCTCCGGGTGGCGGGCGAAGCCCAGGGCGGCGTCGTCGCGCTCGGCGAGGAGTACCATGGGGCGGCCGGCGGCGCGGGAAATGTCCGCGCGCAGGCGGGCGTAGGCCACCGTGTCCATGGGAGTGGGCCCCAGGTCGGGCCAGTGGATGGCCCAGGCGCCGCGTGCCTCCAGGTAGCGCTCGGCCTCGTCCACCAGGCGGATCATGCGCTCGTAGGATTCGCGCGCCGTCGCCCCGAAAGTGAACAGGCCGTGGTTCATGAGCACCAGGCCCTCCAGGTCGTCGCGCCATGCCTCACGCACCAGACGGGCGCATTCGCGGGCCAGATCGAAGCCGGGCATGACGTAGGGCAACACCAATACCCGATCGCCGTACACGGCGCGCACGTGTCGTTCGCCCTCGGGGTTGTTGGTGAGGGAGAGGAGGGCGTCGGCGTGGGTGTGGTCCACGTACTTGGCCGGGATGACGGCGTGCAAGATGGCCTCCACCGAGGGGGTGGGGGCGTCGGCGCGCAGGGTGTGGGTCTTCAGTTCGTTGACCATCTCCGGGTCGGAGAGGGCCTCCAGCTCGGCCAGCCGGCGCAGGTGGTTCAGGTCCACCGGGGCAAAGCCCTCGGCCTCGATGAATTCCAGGTCCCAGCCGCTCCCCTTGACGTAGAGGACGTCCCGCTCCTCGCCGAAGAGATCCGGCTCGCGCACCTTCACCGAGGTGTTGCCGCCGCCGTGCAACACCAGGGATTTGTCCCTCCCCAGCAGGCGCGAGGTGTACACCCGCTGCCCCAGATCGCCCGGATACTGCCGGGCCTCTTCGTCGTCCCACAGGCTGTGCATGCGTCTCTCCCGGTTTTTCGACCGCGCATGAGTGTACGGACTCGCCTCCTCCCCGCCAAGCGGGATGATCGTGGCCAGGTCTTCACTGTCGATACCCCACACAACGGCCCTGATACCCAGCAACATCGGGCATCAAGTCCATCCGCTGCATCAAGCCCGAACAGTCTCTGACAACGGGCTTTGGAGGATGATCAGTCAGTCGCCAGATCCTCGGAGAGGTTCGAAGCTGACCTCAACACCTGCTCCACCGTGATGCCTTCTAGAAAACTCGCCAGGGACTCACTCAAGCGTGACCAGAGCTGTTCGGGGAGATAGTCGGAATCGGTCCGATACACCTGCCCGGCACCCACTGCCCGCAGAACCTCCAACACGGTGATCCGAGACGGGTCGCGGGCCAAACGATAGCCGCCACCAGCCCCTCGTCGACCGCGCACCAACCCGGCGTTACGCAGACCTGCGAACAATTGCTCCAAATATGACAGGGAGATATCCAGTTCCAGTGCCAATTGCGACACGCTCACCGGCCCTTTCCGTTCCCGGTACGCCACCGCAAACAAAGCGCACAGGGCATATTGGCCTTTACTGGGGATGTTCATGAATCGCCTCGAACACACGGCCGGAAAGGCCGGACCCCCAGCGTAGTATGGCTTAGCAAAATGATCAACAATTTCGCCGGCGCGAACGAAAACCCCGTGGGTATCGCCACCCACCGGGGCACGGTCTCCCGATGTCGTCGTCAGCCGTTGACGCGGCGGAAAGGTATCACCTGGGCAGGCGTAGGTTCGAGGACGGTTTCGCCGCCCACCAAGCGGGTAAGGAGCTGATAATTATCGCTCACCGAACGCCACATCATGTTGTAGATGCGGATGCACGCGCCCATGGGGTTGTTACTGCGTGCACGCTCCTGCTCCACCCGCCACTGCAAACGGCGCATGCGCTCCCGCAGAAGCTCGTCGTCGATGTGATCGATGAAATCGTCAATGACCGCCTTACGGGCCTGCTCGAAGGCCTCCGGGTCCTTCTCGGCGAGACGCCGCCAACGATCGAAATCGAAAGATTCGGTATGTTTCGTCGTCTTTTTCATGTTCACATCCTCCTCAATCCCCACAGACGAGCTTTATGCAAAACCCGATCCATATATATTTTATTATATATTTCAAAACCTTATCGTAACCACCCTGCGGTACAACGAGTGCATGTCAAGTGATTCGACAAGGACGCGCGGTAGTCCGTCCCTGTAAAGCCCCCGAATTCCTGGACACCGAATTGCACAAAATTCACGCTGCCTCCGCCACCGGGGTGTGGGCAGTACGCACCTGTGCTGGGGTGGCGTAGCGATGCCGCTGGAGCAGCCAGTGTCGGTTGAAGCGTTCCTTGAACTTGAGCAGTGCCTGCCGCAGTTCCTCGACAGTGTCGAAGGTCCGCACCCAGAGCAACTGTTCCTTCAGGGTCCGGATGAACCGCTCGGCCACCCCGTTGCCTTCCGGCGCCCTGACGAAGCTGGGGCTCGACTCGATTCCCAGGAAGCGGAGCTCCTGTTGGAAGGCATGGCTCATGTACTGCGGGCCATG
>WFVN01000167.1 GCA_015491615.1 Gammaproteobacteria bacterium | reverse complement strand
GTCCAGGGCCGCGGCCAAGCGCTCCAGGTCCTCAGGGCGATGGCGGTCCAGAAACAGGGGGTGGAGCCCCAGGGCGCAGTGGAAGCCGGATTCCGCCTCGGCCAAGGCGAGCTGGCGGGGCCAGGTCCAACGGCCCACGCCGGGCAGGAGGAGCTCTTGCACGCCCGCGGCGCGGGCGGCCTGGATGACCGCCGCCCGGTCGGGGTCGAAGGCGGGGTCGTCCAAGTGGCAGTGGGAATCGAACAGCCGGGGCATGGCGCCCATTCTAGCCGCTCAGTGTTCGCGCGTGGCGAGGAAACGGATCTTGGGCCAGCGTTCCCGGGTGAGGTCCAGGTTGACGCGGCTGGGGGCCAGATAGGCCAGGTGGCCGCCGCCGTCGATGGCCAGGTGCTGGTGGTTCTTGCGCTGGAATTCCTCCAGGTCCTTGGGATCGTCCGCTTCCACCCAGTGGGCGGTGTGGATGTTCACCGGCTCGAATTGGCAGTCCACGCCGTATTCGTCCTTGAGGCGATAGGCCACCACGTCGAACTGCAGGACCCCGACGGCGCCGAGGATGAGGTCGTTGCTGTCCAGGGGTTTGAAGAGCTGGGTGGCGCCTTCCTCGGAGAGCTGTTCCAGGCCCTTGAGGAGTTGTTTGGAGCGCAAGGGGTCTTTGAGGCGGGCACGACGGAACAGCTCGGGGGCAAAGTGGGGGATGCCGGCGAACTTGAGGTCCTCGCCTTCGGTGAAGGTGTCGCCGATCTGGATGGTACCGTGGTTGTATAGGCCGATGATGTCGCCGGGCCAGGCGTCCTCCACGTGCTCGCGGTCGCGGGCCATGAAGGTGACGGCATTGGCGATCTGCACGGCGCGCCCCAGGCGCACCTGGTGCAGTTTCATGCCCTTGCGGTAGCGCCCGGAGCAGACGCGCATGAAGGCGATGCGGTCGCGGTGGGCGGGGTCCATGTTCGCCTGGATCTTGAAGACGAAGCCGGTGAGGCGCTCCTCGTCGGGGCGCACCTCGCGCGTCTGCGTCTGGCGTGGCTGGGGCGGCGGGGCGTAGTCGGCGAGGGCATCGAGCAGCTCCTCGACGCCGAAGTTGTTGATGGCCGAGCCGAAGAACACCGGCGTCAGCTCGCCGCGCAGGTAGGCATCCAGGTCGAAGGGGTTGCTCGCCTCGCGCACCAGCTCCACTTCCTCGCGGAAGGCCTCGGCGTCGGCCCCGAACAGCTCGTCCAGGCGGGGGTTGTCCAGGCCCTGGATGACCTCCCCCGCCTGGCGCTTGCCGCCGTGGCTGGGGGAGAACAGGTGGATGGCGTCCAGGGCCAGATGGAAGACGCCACGGAAGCCCTTGCCCATGCCGAAGGGCCAGGTCATGGGGGCGCAACGAATGCCCAGCACCGACTCCACCTCGTCCAGCAGTTCGATGGGGTCGCGCCCCTCCCGGTCCAGCTTGTTGATGAAGGTGAGGATGGGGGTGTCGCGCAGGCGGCACACCTCCATGAGTTTGATGGTGCGTTCCTCCACCCCCTTGGCGGCGTCGATGACCATGAGGGCGGAGTCCACCGCAGTGAGGGTGCGGTAAGTGTCCTCGGAGAAGTCCTCGTGCCCGGGGGTGTCCAGCAGGTTCATGATGCAGCCCTTGTGGGGGAACTGCATGACCGAGGAGGTCACCGAAATGCCGCGGCTCTTCTCCAGCTCCATCCAGTCGGAAGTGGCGTGGCGGGCGGCCTTGCGGCCCTTCACCGTGCCCGCGAGCTGGATCGCCCCGCCGAACAGGAGGAGCTTTTCGGTGAGGGTGGTCTTGCCGGCGTCCGGGTGGGAGATGATGGCGAAGGTGCGGCGGCGGGCCGCTTCCTGAGCGATGGCGTTCATGGGGACTCTGAAATTCTTGCGTGAAAGACGCGGGATTCTAGCACGCCCCTCGAGACCGGCGGCGCCGGCGAAGATTCACAGGTCGCGGGCCATCACCAGGGCGTCCTCGCGTCCGTGGGGGGCGGGGTAGTAACCGGGGCGCAGGCCCACTTCGTTGAAACCCAGGTCGTGGTAGAGGGCGACGGCGCCGCGGTTGCTGGGGCGCACCTCCAGGAAGGCGGTGTGGGCGCCGCGCCGGCGGGCATCGTCGAGGAGGGCGATCATGGTCTGCCGGCCCCAGCCGCGGCGGCGGTGGTCGGGATGCACGCAGACGTTGAAGACGTGCGCCTCGCCCACCGCCACCGACATGATCCCGTAGGCGCGGATGGCCTCGCCCACCGTCCACACCCGGCACAGGTAGCCGACCCGCAGGCAATCGCGGAAGATGCCCGCGCTCCAGGGGTAGGGATGGCCCGCCCGTTCGATGGCCAGTACCTGTTCCAGGTCGGCCTCGGTCATGGAACGGTAGCGGGGGGTGTCCTCGCACACCGCGCTCATGGTCCGTCTCCCCTCTCGTGTGCCAACAGGCGCCGCTTGAGCACCAGGGGCCAGCCGCCCGTCGCCCCCATGAAACCGCCGAGGCCTTGGGACGACACCGCCCGATGGCAGGGTACCAGAAGAACCCAGGGATTGGCCCGGCAGGCCCCGGCCACCGCCCGCGCATGGCTGCCCAGAATCTCGGCCAGCGCCCCGTAGGTACGCGTCTCGCCGGGCGGGATGGCCCGCAAGGCGGCCCACACTCGACGTTGGAACGCCGTCCCCGCCGGCGCCAACGGCAAGACAGGCGGCGGCACGGTCGGGTCTTGCCGCCAGGCCGCCAACCAGGATGCCAGGGGGTCGTTTGTGTCGCTCTCCGCCTCGCCGGCGACGAAGGCGATGCGCCGGATGCGCCCTTCGCGCCAGTGCACCTCCAGCGACACGCCCCACCCCGGCAAAGGAATACAGCACCGTGCGGACACGGCAAAGGCCCATCCCCCCGCGGGAGAATGGGCCTGTGACGGTAGTCCGGGCGCAGGCCCGGCCACGGTTACAACTTTTCTTTGATCCGCGCCGCCTTGCCGCGCCGCTCGCGCAGGTAGTACAGCTTGGCGCGACGCACGTCGCCGCGGCGCTTCACGGTGATGGAGTCGATTGCCGGGCTGTGGGTTTGGAAGACGCGCTCCACCCCTTCGCCGTGGGAGATCTTGCGCACCGTGAAGGAGGAATTGAGGCCCCGGTTGCGCTTGGCGATGACCACGCCCTCGAAGGCCTGCAGACGCTCGCGATTGCCTTCCCTGACCTTCACCTGCACCACCACGGTGTCGCCCGGCCCGAAATCGGGCACGTCCTTTTTCATCTGTTCCTGTTCGATCTGATCGATGATGTTCATGACGCTCTCCGTCAGCTCTGTTCCCGTCGTTCTCGATGTTCCGCGATGTATTCTTCCAGCAGGCGCCGGTCTTCCTCGCTCAGCTCGCGCCCGGCCAATAAATCCGGACGGCGCGCCCAGGTGCGCCCCAGGCTCTGTTTGCGCCGCCAGCGGGCGATGGCGGCGTGGTCCCCGCTCAGCAGCACCTCGGGCACGGCGCGCCCGTCGATCACCTCCGGGCGGGTGTAGTGGGGGTGGTCCAGCAACCCCTCGCTGAAGGAGTCGGCCTCGGCCGAGCCTTCGTGCCCCAGGGCCCCCGGGAGGAGGCGGGCGATGCCGTCGATGATCACCATCGCCGCCAGCTCGCCGCCGGAGAGGACGTAGTCGCCGATGGACCACTCCTCGTCCACTATCTCCTCCACCAGGCGCTCGTCCACCCCCTCGTAGCGCCCCGCCACCAGAACCAGCCCCGGGCGGGCGGCCAGTTCGCGCAGGCCCGCCTGGTCCAGACGCCGTCCCTGGGGCGAGAGGTAGGCCACCTTGGCCCCCTCCCCGGCCGCCGCCTTGGCGGCGCATATGGTGCTGCGCAGGGGTTCCACCCGCATCACCATCCCCGGGCCGCCGCCGTAGGGGCGGTCGTCCACCGTGCGGTGCCGGTCCTCGGCGAAGTCGCGCGGATTCCAGCAACGCAGTTCCAGCAAGCCCCGTTCCATGGCGCGGGCGGTGACCCCGCCGAGGCGCAGGGCCTCCA
Source organism: Gammaproteobacteria bacterium (assembly GCA_015491615.1). Classification (GTDB taxonomy): domain Bacteria; phylum Pseudomonadota; class Gammaproteobacteria; order S012-40; family S012-40; genus S140-43. The sequence goes on along the minus strand of WFVN01000167.1, from coordinate 13,617 downwards.
CCATCTCCGGGAACAGGGTCACCACCTGGATGCGTATGCCCCCCGCGTTCATTCGGGGGGCCACCACTCCACGTCCATGCGCCCGGCGTCCAGGTCGATGGCCTTTACCACCGGACCCTGGACATAGGGGACGAGGGTTTCGTTCCCTGCCTCGTCCTTCACCACCAGGACGTCATGGGCGCCGGTCTCCATGAGGGTCTCCACCCGCCCCAGTTCGCGCCCGTCCTGATCGAACACGCGCAGGCCGATGAGGTCGGCCCAGTAGTATTCGCCTTCCGGCAAGGGCGGCAGGCGGTCCCGGGGGATGGCGATGGTGGCGCCGATGAGTCGGCGCGCCTCGTCACGGTCGTCCCAACCCGCCAGTTTGGCGACGATGCCCTTGCCATGGGGACGGCCGTCTGCCAGATGCACCTCGTGCCAGCGACCGTCCACTTCCAGTTCCCAGGGGTCATGCCCGAGGATGGCCTGGCGCGGTTCGGTGTAGGAGAAGACCCGCACCCAGCCGCGCACCCCGTAGATACCCGAGATGCGCCCGAGGACGACGCGCCCGTCCGCCCCGCTCACCGAGGTGTCAGGCCGCGGCCTCCTGGGCCTGGGCACGGTATTCCTTGACCAGCTTGCTCACCCGCTCGCTGATCTGGGCACCCTGGGACTGCCAGTACTGGAAGCGGTCCAGGTCGATGCGCAGGCGCTCTTCGCCGCCGGCGGCGATGGGGTTGAAGAACCCGAGCCGCTCGATGAAGCGGCCGTCACGACGCGAACGGGAGTCGGTGACGACGATGTGGTAGAAGGGGCGCTTCTTGGCGCCGCCGCGGGACATGCGAATGGTGACCATGCTGTTCTCGTCCTCAAATTTCTGGAAAAACCGACAATGGCCGGGCCCGGGAAAACGCGCGATTTTAAAGGATGGCGTGGATCAGGTCAAAAACCGTCAGAACGGCAGGCCGGGCATGCGCCCACCGCCGAACTTGCGCATCATCTTCGCCAGCCCGCCCTTGCGGTTCATCTGTTTCATCATCTTCTGCATCTGCGAGAACTGCTTGAGGAGGCGGTTCACGTCCTGGATCTGGGTGCCCGAGCCGTTGGCGATGCGGCGCTTGCGCGAGCCCTTGATGATCTCCGGGCGGCGCCGCTCCTCCGGGGTCATGGAGAGGATGATGGCCTCCAGGCGGGCGACCTGCTTGTCGTTCACCTGTTCGCGCACCGAGTCGGGGAGCTGGTGCATGCCCGGCAGCTTGTCCATGAGGCTGGCCATGCCGCCCAGTTTCTTCATCTGCTGGATCTGGCCGAGGAAGTCTTCCAGATCGAAGCCCTTGCCCTTCTTGAGCTTGCTGGCGATCTTCTGGGCTTCCTGCTGGTCGATCTTCTGCTGCGCCTCCTCCACCAGGCTGAGGACGTCGCCCATGCCGAGGATGCGCGAGGCGATGCGCTCGGGGTGGAAGGGCTGGAGGGCGTCGGTCTTCTCCCCCACGCCGAGGAATTTGATGGGCTTGCCGGTGATGTGGCGGATGGAGAGGGCGGCGCCGCCGCGCGCGTCGCCGTCCACCTTGGTGAGGATGACGCCGGTGAGGGGCAGGGCCTCGTCGAAGGCGCGCGCGGTGTTGGCGGCGTCCTGGCCGGTCATGGCGTCCACCACGAACAGGGTCTCCACCGGCTGCACGGCCTCGTGCAGGCGGCGGATCTCGGCCATCATCGCCTCGTCCACGTGCAGGCGGCCGGCGGTGTCCAGCAGGAGCACGTCGTGGAAGTGGCGGCGGGCGTGTTCCACCGCCGCGCGGCCGATCTCCACCGGGTCCTGGTCGGGGCGGCTGGGGAAGAAGTCCACCCCCACTTCGGCGGCGAGGGTCTGGAGCTGGTCGATGGCCGCCGGGCGATGGACGTCGGCGCTGGCCACCAGGACCTTTTTCTTCTCCCGCTCGCGTAGGTGGCGGGCGAGCTTGGCCACGGTGGTGGTCTTGCCCGCCCCTTGCAGGCCGGCCATGAGGACCACCGCCGGGGGCTGGGCGTTGAGGTTCAGGCCCTCGTTGGCGTCGCCCATGATGTGGACGAGTTCGTCGTTGACGATCTTGACGAAGACCTGACCCGGGGTGAGGCTCTTGAGCACCTCCTGCCCCACCGCCCGTTCCTTCACCCGGGCGACGAATTCGCGCACCACCGGCAGGGCCACGTCGGCCTCCAGCAGGGCCATGCGCACCTCGCGCAGGGTGTCCTTGACGTTGTCTTCGGTGATGCGGCCTTGGCCGCGCAGGTTTTGCAGGCTGCGGGTGAGGCGTTCGGTGAGACCTTCGAACATGGATCAGACCTGGGTTGGAATGGGGTTTCGGCGCGCGCGGCATTATAGCCGGAAAATCTCCCCGCCCCGTAGCCGTTCCAGGTTCAGGTGCGGGAGGCGCGCCTGGCATTCTTTATAGATGGCGTCCTCGGCGCCGGGTTTCAAGTGGCTGAGGACGATGCGTGGCCGGTGGCGCAGCTTGCCCAGGTCGTGGGCGAGGCGGCTCGGGCAGTAGTGGCGGGAGAGGCCGGCGAGGGCGGCCTGCTGTTCGGCGAAGGCGCACTCGACGATGAGCAGGTCCAGGCGATCGCGGGCGTTCAAGGTGTTCCAGAAGGTGTCGTTGGGACCGGTGTCGCCGGAGAAGGCCCAGGCGTGCCCCTGGGCGTCGGCGATGCGGTAGCCGACGGTGGGAACGGTGTGGGCGACGGGGATCATCTCTATCGTGCGCCCGCCCTCCAGAGTCACCACCCCGCCCGGTTCCATGGGACGGAAGGCCAGGACCGGATCGCCAGGGGTGGGGAGGGTGGTGAAGTCGGGCCAGACGACCCAGTTGAAGATGTGTTCGCGCAGGGCCTGGATGGTCTGCGGCAGGGCGTGGACGATCAACGGCCGTTGCAGGCGCTCGAACACCGAGTCCACCAGCAGGGGCAGGAAGGCGATGTGATCCAGGTGCGAGTGGGTGAGGAAGACGTGCCGCAGGGCGCCCATCTGCGCCCCGGAGAGTTCGCCCACGCCGCTGCCGCAGTCGATGAGCACGTCGCCGTCCAAGGCGAAGGCGGTGGTGTGCCGCCCGACCCCGATGCCGCCGCTGCACCCGAGCACGCGGATCTCCATGTCACCCCCGGCGCCCTTGGGTCCCGGTGGGGGATTGTGCCATCATGTCGGCCTGTTCCATCGGGAGTTCTCCTTGACCCTCATGTACGTCCTGCTCTCCGGCGTGGCCGTGGTGCTGTACCTGCTCGCCGCGGTTTTTCTATGGCGCCGACTCGCGCGACGCAGCGACCGCTCGCCCCGCCCGGCCCTCCTCATGGGCCTGGCGGGCGCCCTGTGTCACCTCGCCGCCCTGGGGCAGGTGATGGTCACCGACCAGGGCGTGAATCTGGGTTTCTCCAACGCCACCTCGCTCATCACCGCCGTCATCGTTCTGTTGTACGTGGGCACCGCCTGGCTGGCGCCGGTGGAGAATCTGGGCATCCTCCTGCTCCCCCTGGCGGCGGCCGCCCAGACCGCCGACGTCCTCCTGCCCATGGGGGTAAAGCTGGAGCAGACCTTCACCCCGGGGCTGGCCCTGCACATCCTCCTTTCCCTGCTGGCCTACGCCCTGCTCACCCTGGCCGCCGCCCAGGCGGTGGTCCTCTCCGCCCAGGAGCGTCTCCTGCACAGCCGCCGCCCCGGAGGGTTGATTCGCGCCCTGCCCCCCCTGGAAACCATGGAGCGCCTGCTTTTCGGCCTCATTCTGGTGGGTTTCTCGGTGCAGACCCTGGCGCTCGTCACCGGCGGATTCGTCACCGAAGACCTGTTCGCCCAACACCTGGTGCACAAGACGGTCCTCGCGCTCCTCGCCTGGCTGGTCTACCTGGTCCTCCTGCTGGGGCATTGGCGCCTGGGTTGGCGCGGGCGGACGGCGGTACGCTGGACCCTGGCCGGTTTTTTCTTCCTCTTTTTGTCCTATTTCGGTTCCAAGTATGTGCTCGAGATCCTTCTCGGCAACTGATTCGCTTCTCTTGAGGCATTCACCGTCGTGAACGAGATCCCTCTCGCCGCGTTGTACGGCGTTCTCGTGTTGTTGCTGATGTTGTCTGGCTTTTTCTCCGGCTCGGAGACCGGGCTCATGGCGGTCAACCGTTATCGCCTGCGCCATTTGGCCCGCCAGGGGCACAAGGGGGCGCAGCGGGTGCTGCGCTTGCTGGAGCGCCCGGACCGCCTCATCGGTCTGATCCTGCTGGGCAACAATCTGGTGAACATCCTCGCCTCTTCCCTCACGACCATCATCGCCCTGCGCCTGGGTGGCGAGGGGGCCATCGCCCTGGGCGCGGGCCTGTTGACGTTGGTGATCCTCATCTTTTCGGAGGTGGCCCCCAAGACCCTCGCCGCCCTCCACCCGGAACGCATCGCCTTTCCCGCCGCCTTCGTGTACGAACAATTGTTGCGGGTGGTGTATCCGGTGGTCTATCTGGTCAACCTCCTGGCCAACGGGGTGCTACGCCTGCTGGGAGTCCGCCCCGAGCAGACGGAGACCAGCCACGCCCTGTCCACCGAGGAACTGCGCACCGTGCTGCACGAGGCGGGGGCGTTGATCCCCAAGCGCCACCAGGAGATGCTGTTGTCCATCCTGGAGCTGGAGGAGGTGACGGTGAACGACATCATGGTGCCGCGCGGGGAAATCGTGGGCATCGACCTGGAGGAGGACATGGAAGTCATCGTCACCCAGCTCACCAGCGCCCAGCACACCCGCCTGCCCGTCTATCGGGAGAGCATCGACCACGTGGAGGGCTTCCTGCACGTGCGCAACGCTCTGCCCCTGCTGGCGCGCGACGAACTCACCAAGGAAGCGTTGCTACGCATCCTGCGCGAGCCCTATTTCATCCCCGAGGCGACGCCACTCAATACCCAGCTCCTCAACTTTCAGCGCCAACGGCGGCGCATCGGCCTGGTGGTGGACGAGTACGGGGACATTCAGGGCCTGGTGACCCTGGAGGACATCCTGGAGGAGATCGTCGGGGAGTTCACCACCAGCCCGGAGCTGTCTCCGGAGATCCTTCCCCAGGAGGACGGCGGTTATCTAGTGGATGCGAGCATCAACATCCGCGAGTTGAACCGCATGCTCGGCTGGCGCCTGCCCACCGATGGGCCCAAGACGCTCAACGGGTTGATCCTGGAGCACCTGGAGCACATCCCCGAGCCAGGCACCAGTCTGCGCATCGCCGGCTATCCCATGGAAGTGGTGCAGATCCGCGGCAATGCGGTGAAGACGGTGAAGATCTACCCGCCTGCGGAAGGCTGAGCCGGCTCCTCGGCCACTTCCACCCGGTTGCGTCCCCCCTCTTTGGCCCGGTAGAGGGCCTGGTCGGCGAGCATGATCAGTTCGCGCGGTTCCTTGGGGCCATCGGCCCGGGCGCAGTGGGCGCAGGCGACCCCCAGGCTCACCGTCACCCGGCCGCCGTCCGGCCCGTGCTCGTGCGGCAGGGCCAGGGCTTCGATGTTGTGGCGTAGCATCTCCGCCACCCGCAGGGCGCCCTTCAGGGAGGTGCCCGGGAGGACGACGGCGAATTCCTCGCCCCCGTAACGGGCCACCAGGTCGGCGGGGCGGTTTACCGCCGCCTCCAGGGCCGCGGCCACCTGCCGCAGGCAGTCGTCGCCGGCGGCGTGGCCGTAGTGGTCGTTGTAGGCCTTGAAGTGGTCCACGTCCACGAGAATGAGGGAGAGGGGATGCCCCTCGCGCTTGGCGCGCATCCATTCCTGGAGGAAGAAGTCGTCGAAGTGGCGCCGATTGGCAATGCCGGTGAGGCCGTCCAGGCAGGAGAGACGCTGGAGGATGCGGTTGTTCTCCTCCAGTTGCGCCTGTAGCTCGCGCAGGCGGCGGAAGGCCTCGTCACGCTCCAGTTGTGCCAGGTAGCTCTTGGAGTGGGCGCGGATGCGGGCCACCAGTTCGATGCGGTCGGGCAGTTTCACCAGGTAGTCGCTGGCGCCGGCGGCGAAGGCGTCGCTCTTGTCGCGCGGGTCTTCCTTGTTGGAGAGGACGATGATCGGCACTTGCGCGAGCTGCGAATCCTGGCGGTAAGCGCGCACGAGGCTCAGGCCGTCCATGTCCGGCATGACCAGGTCCTGGAGGATGACGGTGGGACGGAACTCGTGCGCCGTCTCCAGGGCCGCCTTGGGATCGGCGCAGTAACGGTAGTCCAGGTCCGCCTCGTCGGCGAGGAGGCGGCGCATACCCTCCCCCACCATGGGCTGGTCGTCTACCAGGAGGACGCGCAACCGGAGCCCGTCGCTCATGCTCTCACCTCCAGGGGATGGTGACGGCGAACTCGTTCGACGAGGTGCTCGGCGATGGCCGACAGGGGCAGGACAGCGTCCGCCGCGCCTACTTCCAAGGCCGCCTTGGGCATGCCGTAGACGGTGGCGGTGGCCTGGTCCTGAACGAAGGTGGTGACTCCGCACCGGCGCAGTTCCAGTAGGCCGGCGGCGCCGTCCCGCCCCATGCCGGTGAGGAGGCCGGCGGCGGCGACCTGGGCGGCGTGGGGCAGGAGGCTGCGCAGGAAGCGATCCACCGAGGGGGACGGCTGGTCGGGGGCGGCGGTCTCGACACGCAGGCAACCGCCGGTGTCCAAGCGCAGGTGGGCGCCGCCGGGGGCGAGATAGACCCGCCCCGAGCAGGGGGCGATGCCGTCTTTGGCCAGTTGTACCGGCAACGCGGTCTGGCGCGCCAGCCAGCGGGCCAGGCCGGGGGCGAAGCCGGCGTCCACGTGTTGTACCACCAGGAGGGCCGCGGGGAGATCCGCCGGTAGTCGGGCGAGGATGGCGGCGAGGGCCGTCGGTCCGCCGGCGGAGGCCCCCAGGGCGAGCAGCGGCGGCAGGGCGCAGCAACGCCCGCCTTCCCCCGCCCTCGCTTCGGAGGCCGCGCCCAGGCGCGTGCGCCCGAGGCGGGCGACGGCGTCCATCTTGCGCAGCAGGGCATCCACTTCGTGGCGCTCGTAATGGTCGTCGATGAGGGGGGTGTCGATGGCGTCCAGGGCGCCCGCCCCCATGGCTTCGAAAACGCGGTCCACGTGCGCCTCCACGGAGGCGGTGACGACGAGGATGGGGCAGGGATGGCTGGCCATGATGGCGCGTGTGGCCTCGACGCCGTCGCACAGGGGCATGAACAAATCCATGAGGATGAGGTCGGGCCGCTCGCGCAGGGCGCACACCTGCGCCTCCAGGCCGTCGGCGGCCATCCATGCCACCTGGTGGCCGCCGTGCCCCTCGACGATACGCCGCAGGGCTTCGCGTGCCAGGACGCTGTCGTTGACGATGCCCACCCTCATGCCGGTCGCGCCTCGCCGATGAGGTCGCCCACCGCCTGCAACAGGCGTTCGCCGTCGAATTCGCTCTTGGCCAGGTAGTAGTCGGCCCCCGCTTCCAGGCCGCGGCGGCGGTCCTGCTCGCCGCCCTTGTAGGAGAGGATGACCACCGGCAGGCGCCGCAGGCGAGGGTCGCCGCGCAGGCGCCGCACCAGTTCGATGCCGTCCATGTGCGGCATGTCCACGTCGGTGAGGAGGAGGTCGTAGGTGCGGGTGTGGAGGGCGCTCCAGGCGTCCACCCCGTCCTCAGCCAGGTCCACCTGGTAGCCGGCACCGGTGAGGATCTGGCGCAGGAGGTTGCGCACGGTGAGGGAGTCGTCCGCCACCAGCACGCGCAGGCCGCCGCCCTCGGGCAGGGGGCCGGCGTGCTCGACGCTGCGCAGCAGGTCGTCCACGTCCAGTACCAAGAGGGGGGTGCCGTCGTCCAGTTGCCCGGCGGCGAAGACGTGGGGGATCTTGCCCAGGCCCTGGTCGAGGGTCTGCAGGGCGATCTCGCGCGTGCCCAGCCAGCGCCCCACCCGCAGGGCCACGCGCCGGCGGCCTTCGCGCAGGAGAACCAGGTGCGCCTCGGCCTCGTCGTGGGCGCGGGCGGGCAGTTCCAGCACCTGTTCGCCGTCCAGCACGGGCACGTCCCCTTCCTCCAGGGTCACGGTGGGTCTCCCCTGGTTGTCGATCGAGGCGGTGGGAACCTTTAGGAGCCGCTCCACGCGCACCATGGGCAGGGCGTAAGGGGCGCCGTCCAGTTCCACCAGGAGGACCCGCATCACCGCCAGGGTGAGGGGCAGGGCGAGGGTGAAGCGGGTGCCGCGCCCGGGCTCGGAGTGGACGGTGAGTTCGCCGCCGAGGCCGTGCACCATGTCGCGCACCACGTCCAGGCCGACGCCGCGGCCGGACAGTTCGGTGACTTCGTCGCGGGTGCTGAAGCCGGGCATGAAGAGGAATTCGAACCAGTCGTCCTCGGCCAGGCGCGCAGCCACCTCGGGGGCCACCAGTCGACGCGCCAGGGCCCGTTCGCGCAGGGCGGCGCGGTCGATGCCGCGGCCGTCGTCGGTGACGGTGATCTCCAGGCGCCCGTTGCGGTGGCGGCTGGCGACGGTGATGCGCCCCACCGGCGGCTTGCCGGCTCCAACGCGTTCCTCGGGGGGCTCCAGGCCGTGGTCGAGGGCGTTCTGGATGAGGTGTTTGAGGGGGGTGGCGAGACGCTCGAGGATGTCCCGGTCGATGCGCGTCTCCTTGCCCTCCAGGACCAGCTCGGTCTCCTTGCCCAAGCGCGCGGCCAGTTCTTTGACCAGGGGCGGCAGGGCCTCGGCGATGTCGGCGAAGGGGCGCATGCGGGTGTCCATCACCGCCCGGTGGAGGCGTTCCACCACCGGGGTCAGGCGCCGCTCGATCTGTTCCAGACGCTCGCGCCGGCGACGGCGACCGCGCAGGTAGTTCTCCAGGCGCGACTTGAGGGGACGCAGGCGCTGGGCGTGTTCCGGGGCGGCGAGGCGCAACTCGGCGAGGGCCTGGTCGAGGGCATGGAGGAGTTGGGTCTCCTCCTCGTGCCGGCGCCACTCCCCTTCCAGGTGGCGCCCCAGGGCGCGCACCTCTACCAGGGCCTCGCCGGCGAGCCAGGTGAGCCGTTCCAGGCGCCCGCTGGAGATGCGCAGGGCGCGCCCGGGGGCTTCGCGCGTGGGGGGCTCGGGAGTAGTGGCGGAAGTCTCCCCTCGACCCCGAGTCGCAGATGTGACGTCCTCCGGCGGGCGGTCCCGCAGGGCCGTGCAGGCGGCCTCCAGGTCGGCCACCGCGGCTTCGTCCTCGTCGCGTCCCCGAGCGAGTTCCTCGTCATTGCGGGCGGCGAAGGTGCGCAGGCGCGCCAGGCCGCGCTCGAGGGTTTCCAGGGCCGCCTCGTCGAGGCCCGTCTCGCCCCGTTGGACGGCCACCACCAGGTCTTCCATAGCATGGGCCAGGCGGGTGGCCAGTTCCACGCCCACCATGCGTGCGGCGCCCTTGATGGAATGGGCGGCGCGCATCACCTGTTCCAGTTCCGCCGCGCCCGCGCCGGTGGCACGCAGGCGTTGCAGGCCGTCTTCCAGTTGCGCGGCTTGGTTGTCCACCTCCATGCGGAAGAGGTCGAGCATGGAGTAGTCGCTGAGGTCGCGCTCCGTCATGCGATGCACTCCCGGATGCGCGCCAGGGTGCGCTCGGGATCGAGGAGGACGCAGCGCACCGTCTCCCGCGGGCGCACGGTGACGCTCCAGGCCCCGCGGGCGAAGGCCGTCAGGGGCCCTTCGTCGGGGCCGAGGGGCCGGAGGTCGGGCTCGGCGCAACGGTACAGGCCGCGCACCTCGCCGGCGCGGAAGGCGAAACGCAGCCCCGCCCCTTCCACCGCCACCAGGCGTTCGAAGATGCCGCGCGAGGGATCGTCCATCCGCGGGGGCAGATGGGGAATGCCGAGGGCATCGGTGAGGGACAGGCATACCAGGAGACGACCGCCGACGTTCACCAGGCCGCGCAGGGTGGTATGCTGCTGGTGCGGCAGGGGACGAAGCACGGCGCTCTCGCTCACCCGTAGGATGAGGGTCCCGGGCAGGGCCAGCCAGTTGCCGTTGACGCGGAAGACGAGCTGCGCCGGGGGGTATTCCCGTGGCGCTTCGTCCGCTGGTCGTTCCGGGACCGGAGCCGGCGGCGGGTGGGCGCGGGCCAGGCGTTCCAGCAGTTCGCGCCCCGGGCGGATGTATTCCTCGCAGTTGTGGCAGTGGACCACTTCTTCCAGGCGCGGGCAGCGGGGCCGCTCGCGCCCCCACACGCCGGTGCGCCGCCAGCAGGGCCGTTCGCTCATGCCTCTTTGTCCTCGCGCCGACGCCGCACCCGCTCCGCCCAGCGCCGGTAACGGCGGGCGTAGTTCGCCTCGCCGGCGGCCTCCGCCCAGACGGCCATACGTTGCAGCAGGTGCCAGTGCTGGGGGTAGAGGTAGATGAGGCCGCGCAAGAGGTCCATGGCCTCGCTCACCCGCCCCTGGGCGTAGAGGCGTTCGGCCTGCTGCAGGCGGCGCCCGGCGGTACCCCGCGGACGCCGGGGCAGTGCCGGATCGCGCCGCGCGCGGCGCCGGCGGGCCGGCATGCGGGGTTCGCACGGCACCCAGGCGAGGGCGGTGCGCGGTCGCAGGGGGCGGAAGCCCTCCTCCAGCCAGGGGCCGTTCTCGGCGTGCCCCAGGTAGAGGACGCCGCCGGGGGCGAGCCAGCCGCGCAGGATGGCGAGGGCGCGGCGGCGGTTGTCGGCGTCGAAATAGACCAGCAGGTTGCGGCAGAAGATGGCGTCGAAGGGACCGTCCACGGGCGGCGGGTCGAGGAGGTTGCCGCGCAGGTAGCGTACGCGTGCGCGCAGGGGGGCGATGGGCTCGCAGTACATCCCCCGACAGCGGAAGTAGAGCTCGCGCAGGGGTAAGGGGAGGTCGTCCAGGGCGCGCCTGGGATAACGCCCACGCCGCGCCCGTTCGACGAGGGCCTCGGAGAGGTCCACGCCGGTGACGCCGATCTGTTCCCAGGCGAGCCCGGCCTGGTGCAGGGCGATGGCGCAGGAGAGGGCCTCTTCGCCGCCGGCGCAAGGGATGGAGAGGACGCGCATGGAGCGCCGCCGGCGGGCGGCAAGGGCGGTGAGGTGGAGGAAAGGGCCGCGGTCGCGGAAGAAGCGGGTGTCGTGCACCAGGAGGGCGTCGAGGAGGACCTGCGCCTCGTCTACGTCTTGCTGCAAGCGCAGCCAGTAGTCGGCGGGACCGAGGCCGGTGGCCTTGAGACGTTGCTGGACGGCGGCGCGGGCGGCGTCTTCGTTCATGGCCGCCACGCTCCAGCCGCTCCGCTCGCGCAGCCACCGTTCCAGACCCAGCCCGAGGAGCACGTGCCAGGGATCGGTGAGGGGCGAGGTCACCGACTACCGCCCTCCCCTTCCTCGGCGACGCGGAAGCGGGAGACGCCGGCATGCAGGCCGGCGGCGGCCTCGTCCAGGCGCTCGGTGGCGGTGGAGAGCACGGACAGGGAGTCCACCGTCTGCTGCGCCGCCTCGTTGAGCTGCACCATGGCCTGGGTGATCTGCTGCGCCCCCTGGGCCTGGAACTGCATGCCCTGGTAGACGTTCTCGAAGCGCGGGGCGAGGGTCTGCACCTGTTCGATGATCTGCGCCTGCGCCTCGATGACCCGCTGCACCACCGCCACCGCTTCGCGCACTTGGCCGTGGAAGCGGTCCACCGTCTCCACTTCGTCGGCCACCGCCTTTTGCATCTCGCGCACCATCTGTTCGATGTCGAGGGTGGCCACCGCGGTCTGGTCGGCGAGGCGGCGGATCTCACCGGCGACGACGGAGAAGCCGCGTCCCCATTCGCCGGCCTTCTCCGCTTCGATGGCGGCGTTGAGGGACAGGAGGTTGGTCTGGTCGGCGATTTTGGTGATGGTGGTGACCACCGAGGAGACCTCGTCGGCGCGCTCGTCCAACACCGCCAGCTTGGCGGCCACCTGGCCGGCCTCGGCCATCACCTGTTCCATGGTCCCTTCCATGCCTTCCAGGCCACTGCGGCTGGCGTCGGCCTCCTGGGTGGTGCGGTCGGCCACTTTGGCCACTTCGTCCATGGTCTGGAGCAATTCTCGAGCGGTGGTGGCGATCTCGGTGGCGGTAGTGGCGATTTCGTTGGTGGCGGAGGCCTGCTCCACCGCCGCCGCTTCCAGTTCCCTGATGCTGGCGGCGATCTCGGTGGAGGAGGAGGTCACCTGCACGCCCGATTTCTGCACTTGGCGCACCAGCTCGTTGAGGCGCCGGATCATCTCCGCCACCCCGTCGGACACCGCCGCCAGGGCACCCTCGCCGTGGCGCTCGGGGACGGTGCTGAAATCACCCTTGGCGGCCCGCTCCACCACCGCCAGAATGGCCTCCGCCTGGGTCTGGAGTTCGGCCATGTGGCGCTGCTTCTCCTGAACGGAGAGGCGGATGAAATCGATCATGATCTGCATGCTGGAGGCGAGGTCGCCAATGGCGTCGGCCTCGCCCACGTACGGCACTTTGACGTCCCATTCGCCCTCGGTCACCCGGTTCACTGCCCGGACCAGGCCGTCGACGCGCTCGCGCAGCACTTCGGCGCTCTTGCGTTCGCGCTCGGCGGCCGCCGCCAGGCGTTCGCTCATGCTGTTGAAGGCACGGGCGACGGCGCCGATCTCGTCTTCGTAAGGGGCCTCGGCACGGGCGTTCACGTCCCCCTCGGCACGCCGTTCGATGACTTCCAAGAGACCCTGGAGGGGGCGCTTGACCCAGCGCCGCAAGAGCAGATTGACCAGGACCACTCCCAAGATCAGGGCGACGAGATTGATGCCGGCGGTGCGCATCGTTTGCATCAGGGTGGCCCGATCCCAAGCAGCAAGGGAATAACTCACCCGCACCGCGCCGTTGACCGCCCCTTCGGGCACGTCGTGACAACGCAGGCAGTTCACGCCGCGCGTGTCACGGGTGGCGCGGAAGGGAGTGACGACGGTGATGCGGCGCTCGCCCTCGTCGTCTTCCGTCACCGCCACCACCGCCTCGCCGCGCAGGGCGCGCCGGTCCCACTCGTCCACCGGTTTTTCGTCCGGCGTGCCGGGGCCGAATTGCTGGATCACCGGTTGGCCGCGGATCACCCGCGCCTCCTTCACCCCGGGGCGCAGAAGCAGCTTGTGACGCAGGATGCCCCGCTGCTCCATGCTGCCGGCGAGCATGAGGGTGTTGAGGGAGTCGAAGTACCAGGTGGTCATGTCGGTCACCTGCGCTTTCGCCGCCTCCAGGCTGTCGGCACGCTGCTGGCGGATGTCCAGGAAGGTGCCCAAGAGGATGACGGTGGTGAAGACGCCGATCACCGCCAGGTTGATCTTGGCGGGCAGGGAGAGGCGGGATAGGAGGCTCATGGTCTTCGCTCTTCAGAGATTTCGACTGCCCCTTGTAACGTCAGGTTTCGTCACCCCTTGAGGGGTCAAGGGGTGGCCAGTCGCTCGATCAGCAGGCGGTAACGGGCACCCCCCTCGGGGGCGGGTTTGGCGCCATCGCCGACGGTGATGTCGACGTGGGTGGGGCCGGTCTGGTTGGGCTGGAAGTCGCAGGTGAAGACACCACCGGCGGTCAGCTGAAGGGTCGAACAGCCGGTCTGGCCGGCAAGGACGAGGGGCGCGGGCCCGGCCTCCACGTTATCCACGATGAGGCGGTAGCGGGCGTTGCCGTCCAGGGCGATGCGATAGAAGCTGAGGCTTGCGCTGGTGACGGTGCCGACGTGGGGCGCGCCCGGTTGCA
>WFVN01000166.1 GCA_015491615.1 Gammaproteobacteria bacterium | reverse complement strand
GCCCAGCTCGCGGGCGACGATGGCGGCGTGACAGGTGCGCCCGCCGCCATCGTCACCAACCGCGGCGGCGGTCTTCATCACCGGTTCCCAGTCGGGGGTGGTGGTGTCGGCCACCAGCACCTCGCCGGGACGGAATTCGTGCAGGTGGCCGATGTCAGGGATCACCCGCACCGACCCGGCGGCGATCTTGGTGCCCACCGCGCGCCCCTCCACCAGGACCTTGCCCTTTCCTTCCAGGTGATACTCCTCGAGGACGGCGGCATCGCGCTGGGAGGTGACCGTCTCCGGGCGCGCCTGGACCACGTAGAGCTGGCCGTCCAGGCCGTCCTTGGCCCACTCCATGTCCATGGGCATGTCGTGGCCGGCGCGGGCGCCGTAGTGGCGCTCGATCTTGATGGCGTAGTCGGCGAGGGTGAGGACCTCGTCGTCCTGCAAGCAGAAGCGGGCCCGTTCGGCGGGGGTGGTGGGCACGTTGCGCACCGCCTCGCGCGTGCCCCCCTGGGCATAGACCATCTTGATCTTCTTGGCCCCGAGGGCGCGCCGCAGCACCGCCCGGTAGCCTTGCTCGAAGGTGGGTTTGTGGACGTAGAACTCGTCCGGATCCACCGCCCCCTGGACGACGTTCTCGCCCAGCCCCCAGGCGCCGGTGATGAAGACCACGTCGCGGAAGCCCGTCTCCGTGTCCAGGGAGAACATGACCCCGGAGCTGGCCAGGTCGGAGCGCACCATCTTCATGATCCCCACGGAGAGGAAGACCTTGAAATGGTCGAAGCCCTGGTCGATGCGATAGTGGATGGCGCGGTCGGTGAACAGGGAGGCGAAGCAGCGCCGCACCGCGTCCAGCAGGGCCTCGTCGCCGCGCACGTTGAGGTAGGTCTCCTGCTGGCCGGCGAAGCTGGCGGTGGGCAGGTCCTCGGCGGTGGCCGAGGAGCGTACCGCCACCGAGAGGTCCTCGCCGTATTCCTCCTGCAGGCGGTGGTAGGCGGTGAGGATCTCGTCGCGCAGGTCGTCGGGCAGGCCGGCCTGGTAGACGATCTCCCGCGCTTTGGCCGCGCGGCGGGCCAGGTCGGCCACGTCGTCGGGGTCGAGGCCGTCCAGGACCGCGTGCAGCCGTTCCCAGGCCCCGGCCCGTTCCAGGGCGTAGCGGTAGGCTTCGGCGGTGACGGCGAAGCCGTTGGGGACGCGCACCCCCTGGGGGGTGAGCTCCCGGTACAGCTCCCCCAGAGAGGCGTTCTTGCCACCCACCAGGGGCACGTCGTCCATGGTGATCTCTGCGAACCAGCGGATGAATCGGGCCATCTCTCGCTCCCCGTCTTTACCTGGGGGCAGTCTAGTCCAGGGCGCGGGGGGCGGCCATGCCATCGAACGGGGGCTGTGGTAAATTCCCGATCTCGTTTCTAGGGAGGAGTGGAGAGATGAATCACGAGGCCATCGACCGCACCATCTACGGCGTGGACCCCGAGGGCAAACCCTGCGAGCCGCCGGCGAGCACCCGCGAGCGCACCATCGGCCGCGACCAGTTGCCCCTGTGTTGCCCGTTGCCCGAGGAGTGTCTGTGGAACGCCCACCCGCGGGTCTATCTGCCCATCGCCGCCACCGGCGAGGCCCGCTGCCCCTACTGCGGCACCCTCTACCGGCTGGCCGACTGAGTCTCCCCGGCGCCCCCCAGCCAACGCGCCAGTTCCGCTTCCAGTCGTTCCATCTTCAGGGGCTTGGGCAGGTAGCCGTCCATGCCCGCTTCCAGGCAGCCCTGCTCGTCCCCGGCCAGGGCGTTGGCGGTGAGGGCGACGATGGGGGTATGGCGCCCCGCCCCTTCCTCGGCGCGGATGGCGGCGGTGGCCTGGAAGCCGTCCATGACCGGCATCTGCACGTCCATGAGGACGAGGTCGGGGCGGTGTTCCCGCCACTTCTCCACTGCCTCCCGGCCGTCGCCGGCGGTGATCACCTCCACCCCCAGGCGGTTGAGGAAGGCGTTGGCCACTTTCAGGTTCACCGGATTGTCCTCCACCAGGAGGACGCGCCCGTGCAGGCGCCGCTCCCGGCGCGGAGCGCGGGTGGGGCGAGCCGGGCGGGGGCGGGCCTCGTCCCCGGCCAGCAGGCTCAGCAACTCACCCCGTCGGATGGGCTTGTGGAGCACGCCCGTCAGACCCATCTCCCGCGCCTGCCGTAACCGTCCTTCGTCCTTGCCCCCCACCATGAGGACGCGCCGCGCGCCTTCCAGGCCGTCCAGCGCCGCCAGCCGCTCCAGCAGCGCCGGGCCGTCCATGCCCGGCAGGTCGGCGTCGATGAGGAGGGCATCGTAGCCTTCTCCGTCGGCGAGGGTGAAGTGCACCCGTTCCAGGGCCTCGTTGGCGTCCGCCGCCAGGTGCGCGGTCGCCCCGGCGGCGCGCAGGATGCCCTCCAGGGTGCGCCGATTGGTGAGGAGGTCGTCCACCACCAGGATGCGCCGTCCGGCCAGGGGGTGGTCGGCGCGGACCTTGGGCAGGTGGGCGGCGGGCAGGGGCAAGTGGACGGTGAAGCGGCTGCCCTGGCCGGGTTGCGACCAGAGTTCCAGGCGCCCGCCCATGCGTTCCACCAGTTGCCGCGCCAGGGCGAGACCGAGTCCGGTGCCGCCGAAACGGCGGGTGGTGTCGCTCCCGGCCTGCTGGAAGGATTCGAAGATGCGCGCCTGGTCGTCGGGGTGGATGCCGATGCCGCTGTCTTCCACCTCGAAGACCACCTCCTGCGGACGCGTGCCCGGACGCACGCGCAGCAAGACATGCCCCTGTTCGGTGAATTTGACGGCGTTGCTCACGAGGTTGGCGAGGACTTGCCACAGGCGCGTGCGGTCGCCCTCCACCGCCTCGGGCAGACCAGGGACGATCTCCCAGCCCAGCTCCAGTCCCTTTTCCCGCACCTGGGGGGTGAACAGTTCCACCAGGTCGTCCACCAGTTCCTGGAGGGAAAAGGGATTACGCTCCAATTGCAATTGTCCGGCCTCCAGCTTGGAGAGATCGAGGATGTCGTTGAGCAGGCCGAGGAGCTGCTCGCCGGAGCGGCGGGCGCTGTCCAGATAGTCTTCCCCTTCCGGACGCACGTGGCCTTCCAGTAGCTCCAGCATCCCCAGGACACCGTTCAGGGGGGTACGGATCTCGTGACTGGCGCTGGCAAGGAAATAGAAGCGGGAACGGGCCAGCCGTTCCGCCCGGTCGCGCGCCTCCTGCAATTGCCGCTGGGCCGCCAGTTGCTCCTCGATGTCCATGCCCACCAGGACCAATGCCGGATTGGGACCGTCCAAACGGCGCAAACGAAACAGGTGGGTGAGGGAGGCCTCGCGTCCCAGCAGGCGTGCCTGGAATTCACCTTTGCCTTCCATCCGTGCCTGTTCAATGGCGGCGCGGGCACGGGACCGGTCGGCTTCGTCCAACAAGTTCAGGAAAGAGCGGTGTTCCAAACGCTGGTGATCGAGCCCACAAAGGTAGGTGAGGCGATCGTTCCACCACTCCAGTTCGCCTTGGCCGTCGATGCGCAGGACGATCCCGGGCATGAGGTCGATCATCGCCTGCACTTCGGCCAGCAGGCGGCGGTTGTGGGCCTCCCGTTCGAGACGCGGCCCCACGTCGCGGGCGAGGAGGCAATAGAGGGGCTCGTCGATGCCGGCGATAACACTCACCGTCACTTCCATGGTGAGGCGCCGGCCGTCGCGACGCCGTCCCTTCATCGTCCGCCCTTCGCGGTCGCGGGCATCGCCAAAGATCAAACGGCTACCCGCTTCTTCCAGATCGATACCGGGCAAGAGCACGTCCACCCGCATGCCGACGAGCTCCGCCCGCTCGAAACCGAACAGGCGAGAAGTGGCGGGGTTAGCGTCTATCACCAAGCCCTCGTGGGTAACCACGAGAATGGCCTCCTGGACGCTGTCCAAAACGGCCTGCAGACGCTGGCGATGGAGCAGGAGGTCCCGTTCACGCTCGTGGATCGCTTCGCGCATGTGGCGGAAACTCTCCACCAGGCGCTGGAATTCGCGCACTTCGGTATCCGGCGGCGATCGCTTTCGATCACCACGGGCGAAGGCTTCCAGACCGGCGCTGATGAATTCGAGAGGGCGGCTCACCCAGCGCTCCTGCAACCAACCGAGGAATAGCAGGAGCGTCAAGGCGAGGAGCGAGGCGCTGCCGATGGCTTCGTAGATCACCCGCAAGCGTTCCGCCAACGGAGATCGATAGTCCACCGCCAGACGCAGGCGCCCCTGATAACCATGCTCCGAGCGCAGATCCTCCTCGATCCAGACCCATTCCGGATCCCGTGGGGCATGACCCTCCTCCCGGGGATAGATACGGCGATCGAAGGCATCGTCCAGCTCCAGGCGGCGCCAGTGATCGTTCTTTTCCAGGATACGATAGAGCACGTCGTACACGGCGGATGATTCGCCATGCGCGATGGGTTCGACGAGGGCATCGGCGAGGATTCTCATCGAGTGCCGGTCCACCCGTTCCAGGGCCTCGCGCTCTTCGTCCATCCACGCGGGAATCCAGAACACCAGCAACAGGCAGACGATGGCAACCCAGAGGAGAAACAAAGAACCGAGCAGGCGCGCACGCAAGCTCATGGGACATCGCCCACGAGGATGACATGGCCGGTGTCCGGGGCTGGCTGCAAAGACCATTCGTCCACCACACGCCCCCGTACCCAGGCGCTCCACCACGACACCACCCAGCTCCATACCTGTCCGCGCTGTACTTCCATGCCACCCAGATCGGCCGCCAGACGGCGAAATTAACCGCATCGTCAAGAGGGCAAAGGCATACGCGAGCAGCACGCGCCCGAAGTGCTTCAAGAGCCGACGCTCAAGGGCAGTCGCCAACCAGGCGACAGGCCCGAAGACGCAAGCGCCGGGCCTCTTCCCAGCGCCCCTGGGCCTGGCGCAGGTCGGCCAGGGCACGCCAGGCGCGGGGGTCACGGGGGGCAACGCGCACCGCCTGCTCCAGCCACCGCTCGGCACGCACCATCTCGCCCCGCTCCAGGGCCGATCGCCCGGCCTCGATCCACCTCCCCGCCCCCTCCGCCGGCACCGTGGTCCGTGGCGTCGGTCCGCCGGCGCAGGCGGCCAGCCACAGGGCCAGGACGACGATCATCCCCCTCACGGCAGACGCTCCCGCAGCCAGTTCCAGCCGCGCCGCCAGAGGGCCGGACGGGCGCCACCGGCGCAAGGGGCGTAGTCGCTGGGGACGGTGCCCTGAGCGAAGGGCAGGCGCACCCGTTCCGGACAGCGGCGATCGGCACGCAGACCGCCGGCCGGATCCACCCACACCCATTCCACCCCCGGCGGCGGCACCGGCTCCAGGGGCTGGGGATGGAGGGCGGCCAGGGTCCGGCCCCACAGGGGCAGGGCGTGGCGGGCGCCGGTGAGGCCGGTGGCCTGGTTGTCGTCGCCCCCCACCCAGGCCACCGCCACTTTGTCGCCGGTGAAACCCGCGAACCAGGCGTCACGGCCGTCGTTGCTGGTGCCGGTCTTACCCGCCACCGCCAGGGACGGATCCAGCCAGCGCGCCAGGGCGCGGCCGGTGCCTTCGCGCACCACCGCCTGCAGGGCATGGGTGACGAGGAATACCGCCTTGGCCTCCAGGGGGTCGCCCACCGCCAGGGGGTAACGGGCCAGAGGGCGGCCCGCCCGGTCGGTGACGCCGAGGACCGCCTTGGGGGGCGTGGGGAAGCCCTCGGCGGCGAGGGTCTGGTACATCTGCAGGATCTCCAGCGGGCTCAGGTTGGCCGCCCCCAGGAACAGGGCCGGGTAGGCGGGCAGCTCGCGGTGCACGCCCAGGCGCCGGAGGGTCTCCACCAGGCGATCCACCCCCAGCTCCATCCCCAGGCGCACGGTGGCCAGATTGTAGGAATGGGCCAGGGCGCGGTACAGGGGCACGTCGCCGTGGGCGCGGCCGTCGTAGTTGCGCGGCGACCAACCCACCGCACGCGCCTCGGCCGGCGGCAGGGGCGCGTCCCGCAGGGGCGTGGCGAGAGTGTAGCCCGCCTCCAGGGCGGCCAGGTAAAGGGCCGGCTTGATGAGCGACCCCACCGGCCGGCGCGCGTCCAGAGCGCGGTTGAAACCCGGGTAACGGGGATCGCGCCCGCCCACCACCGCTAGCACTTCGCCGGTGGCCCGGTCACTCACCAACAGAGCCGCCTGCAGGTGGCCCTGCGGATCCACCGCCGCTAGTCCTTCCCGTACCCCGACCTCCGCCGCCGCCTGCACCGTCGGGTCCAGGGTGGTAAAGATGCGCAGGCCCTCGCCGGTGAGGTCCGACTCGCGGTAGTCGCGCCGCAACTGCCGGCGCACCAGGTCCACGAAGGCGGGGTACGGGGTGAGGCCGCGGCGCGGGCGCGCCACCACTCCCAGGGGGGCGTTGCGGGCCACCAGGGCCTGATGGTCGTCGATGAGGCCGTCCGCGCGCATGCGTTCGATCACCCAGTCGCGCCGCGCCCGTGCCCGCTCGGGGTGGCGGCGCGGATCGTAGTAGGAAGGCCCCTTCACCAGGGCCACCAGGAGGGCGAGCCGGGCGGTGTCCAAGTCGGCCAGGTCGCGCCCGAAGTAGAAGCGGGCGGCGAGGCCGAAGCCGTGGATGGCGCGCGCCCCGTCCTGCCCCAGGTAGATCTCGTTGAGGTAGGCCTCGAGGATGGCCGGTTTGTCGTAGTGGGCCTCCAGCAATAGGGCCATGACCGCCTCCTTGAGCTTGCGCCCCAGGGTGCGGCGGCGGTCCAGATAGAAGTTCTTGACCAACTGCTGGGTGAGGGTGCTGCCCCCCTGCACCACCCGTCCGGCACGCAGATTGGCCCAGGCGGCGCGGACGATGGCCAAGGGACGCACGCCGTGGTGGCGGAAGAACTCGCGGTCCTCCACCGCCACCAGGGCCCCCACCAGTTCCGGCGGCACGTCCTGCAGGCGCACTAGGAGACGGTCCTCGCGCGCGGCGGGGAAGATGCCGCCGATGTGGCGCGGCTCGATGCGCACCCCCGGGGCCTCGGGTTCCCCCTGTACCGAGACCCGCTCCAGGCGCCCGCCGGACCACGCCAGGACCACCCGTCGCGGGGCGTCCACCCCGTCCCAGAAGGCGAAGGCGCGGGTGTGCAGGCGCAGGCCGGAACCCAGGCGCTCGAAGGTCCCCGGCCGGGGGATGCCCGCCGCCCGCCGGTAACCCACCGCTTCCAGGTGTGTTTCCAAGTCCTTCCGGCTGATGGGCGCGCCGGGATAGAGGGTCAGGGGGCGGGCGTACACCTGCGCCGGCAGGGCCCAACGGCGCCCCTCGAAGGCGCTCTGCACCTGCTGGTCCAGCCAGGCCACCCAGCCCCCGAGGGCGGTCACCGCCAGCAGGGCGAGCACCGCCACCCCCCGTCGCCAGTGTCTCGGCACACCCGCCTTCATTCGGCTAGACTCTCCTCGATCCGACCGGCCATGAGACCGCCATGAACGACACCGGTTCACCCCCCTGGCTCGCGGCCCTGGAGCGGCCCGAGGCCTACCCCCACCCGGTCCAGGGCGTGCAGCGGGTAGAGACCCACATCTCCTGGGTGATCCTCACCGGCGAGCACGCCTACAAGATCAAGAAACCGGTGGACCTGGGCTTCCTCGACTACAGCACCCTGGAGAAACGGCATTTCTACTGCCACGAGGAACTGCGTCTCAACCGGCGCCTGGCCGCGCCCCTCTACCTGGGCCTGTCGCGCATCACCGGGCCGGCGGACCGGGCCTGCATGGACGGCGAGGGCGAGGTGCTGGAGTACGCCGTGCACATGCGCCAGTTCCCCGCGGAAGACCAGTTCGACCACCTCCTCGCCGCCGGCCGCCTGGAAGAGGCCCACCTGGAGGCACTGGCGGAAGACATCGCCCGCTTCCACCGCACCCTCGCCGAACCGGCCCCGCCGGAGGGCGACTTCGGCGCCCCCGAGGTGGTGATCCGCCCCATGCGCGAGAACTTCGAACACCTGGAGGGCACCGACCCGCGCCTGCCCGCCCTGCATCGCTGGACCGAGGACAGCTTTCAGCGCCTGCGCCCGCGCCTGGAGGAACGGCGCCGACAGGGATGGATCCGCGAATGCCACGGTGACCTGCACCTGGGCAACATCGTCCTCTGGGACGGGCGCCCCCTGCCCTTCGACGGCATCGAATTCGACCCCTACCTGCGCTGGATCGACGTGCAAAGCGAATTGGCCTTCCTCACCATGGACCTGGAAGACCGCGACCGGCGCGACCTGGCCTTCCTCACCCTCAACACCTACCTCGCCCATACCGGCGACTACGCCGGCCTCGCCGTGCTCCCCTTCTACCAGGTCTACCGGGCCATGGTGCGCGCCAAGGTGAGCCACATCCGCCTCACCCAGAAAGGGCTGGGCGACACCGAGCGGGCACGACTGGAGCGGGACTTCCACCAGTACCTGGCGCTGGCTGAGGGCTACACCCGCCCGCCCCGCCCGGTGCTCATCCTCACCAGCGGCGTCTCCGGTTCGGGCAAGTCCTGGCTGGCGCGCCGGCTGGCCATGGCCGGCGGAGCCATCCACCTGCGTTCGGACGTGGAACGCAAACGCCTGTTCGGCCTGCCGCCCCTGGCTCGCACCCACGCCGCCCCCGACGCCCACATCTACACCTCCGAAGCCACCACCGCCACCTACCGGCGCCTGCGCGAACTGGCCGAAACGGTGCTTGCCGCGGGCTACCCGGTGATCGTCGATGCCACCTTCCCGACCCGCGACCGGCGCGCCCCCTTCCTGGACCTGGCCGAGCACCTCGGCGTGCCCTGCCACATCCTTCATGCCACCGCGCCGCGACCCGTCCTAGAGGAGCGGGTGCGCCGCCGCGCCGAACAGGGCCACGACCCCTCCGAGGCCGACTTGGCCGTGCTCGAACGGCAGTTGCAAAAGGTCGAGCCCTGGGCGGCCGATGAAAAGGCACGGGTCGTCACCGTGGACACCCACGATCCGGTGGACGTGGCGGCCCTCGCCAGGGGCCTGCACCTCGCCCCAACGGGGCCGGTTGACCCGCCTTCGCCCCCCTGCTAAATAGGGTCGGGCGGAGTTTTCCGAAGACCCATCAAACACTTAATGCACCCATAAAAAACTTTCAGAGGATTCAGGCCATGAAAAAGACCGTCATCGTTTTGGCTGCCTCCCTGGTCCTGGGCGCCTGCGCCGGCCTCGGTCACCAGCCCAAGACCTTCGAAGAGCTGGCCAAGGAAGCCGAGGCCGCCATCGACAAGGCCGACAAGGTGGGTTACGAATGGCGGGACTCCCGCAAGATCCTCGAAGCCGCCAAAAAGGCCCACGTCGCCGGAGACGAAACCGAGGCGATGAAGCTGGCCACCAAAGCCCTCCACCAGGGCCGGATGGCCTACCAACAGTACTTGGATAACCGCGACGCCAGCCCATGGCAATACTGAACCAACGCGCCCCCAAAGGCGCCTGAATCATGGATCTGTCCGACCGCCCGGGGCCGCTCGCCAGCGGCCCCGTTTCTTCCCCCCGCGCGCCGAGTCCCCCCGTCCTCAGCGTGAGCGAGCTGCTGCGCGACGTGCGCGCCCTCCTGGAGCGGGGCTTTCCTCGCGTTTGGGTGGAGGGGGAGATCTCCAACTTCTCCTGCCCCCGTTCCGGCCATTGGTACTTCACTCTCAAGGACGAGAACGCGCAGATGCGCTGTGCCATGTTCCGCAGCGACAACCGCCGTCTGGACTTCCGCCCCGAGGACGGCATGTCGGTACTCGCCCGCGGTCGCCTCACCCTCTACGAGGCGCGCGGCGACTTCCAACTGGTGGTGGAGACCCTGGAAGAGACCGGCGACGGCGCCCTGCGCCGCGCCTTCGAGGCCCTCAAGCAACGCCTCCTGGCCGAAGGCCTG
>WFVN01000165.1 GCA_015491615.1 Gammaproteobacteria bacterium | reverse complement strand
GCGCAACACCGCTCCCTCGGCGTCGCTCAGGTAGAGGGCGCCATCGCCATCCACCAGGGCCCGGTAGAGGGATAGACGCCGCTCCCAAATCACTTCGCCGTCGTCGCGGCGCACAGCCATGAGGCGACCCTGGAAGGCGCCGGCATAGACCAGGGCCTCGCCGGGCAGGGGGGTGGCGTCCACGTCCACCATCCGTTCCAGGTCTGAGCGACCGCGCGGGACGGCCACCGCCGTCTCCCAGCGCAGGGCGCCGTCCTCCAGGCGCAGGGCCACCAACTGGCCGCCGGAGAAAGCGGCGAAGACGAGGCCGCCGGAGACCGCGGGAGCGGCGGTGCCGCGCAGGCTCAGCGGCGGCGTGCTGCGTTCGTGCGTCCACACCACGGCGCCGTCGCGCAGATCGAGGGCGTAGAGGCGGTCGTCCAGGGTCTGCACCAGGAGGAGGTCGCCGGCGCGCACCGGCGGGGCGAGGATCTCGCTCCCCAGCTCGGCGCGCCAGAGGAGACGCCGGCGCGCCTCGTCCCAGGCGATCACTGCCCCCTCGCGGGTGCCGTAGAAGAAATCGCCGTCGGCGTAGGCGGGGCCGCCACCGACCCGTCCCAGGTCGTCCCGGTGCCAGAGGAGGCGGCCGTCGCGGGGATCCAGGCAGGCACCGTGGCCGTCCCACGCGAAGACGCACACGCGCCCGTCGGCCCACACCGGCGTGAGTTTGGCATAGGGGTCGCTGCCCGGACCGGCCAATTGCACCGCCCAGACCAGCTCCAAGGCCGGCACGGGGCTGGTGGCGAGGATCAGCAGCAGGAGCGCGAGGGGCCTCAACCAGCGTCCTCCCCGGCGCCGATCTCGTCCAGTTTCATCTGCAACAGGGCGCGTTGCTGGCCGCCCACCGCCGGATCGGCAAGGGCGGTACGGTAAGCGGTGCGGGCCTTGTCCAGTTGCCCCTGTCGGACGTAGATGTCGCCGCGCAAGGCGGCGGCGAGGCCGTTGAAGGTCGCCTCCTGTACCTGCCCGAGGGTGACCAGGGCCTGGTCGGGCTGCCCGCGGGCCATCTGCACGCGCGCCAGGCGCAGGCGTACCAGGTCCTCTCCGCCGGTGAGGAAACCGGCCCGCTCCAGGGCCCAATGGAGGCGTTGGGCGGCTTCGTCGAGCTTGTCCTCCTCGGCCTCGAGGCGCGCCACGGCGAGGGCTGCGAAAACGGCATAGGGGGTATCACCGTATTCCTCCATGAGTTTGCCGGCGAGGCTCTGGGCCTGGGCGAAGTCCTGCTCTAGGTGGTCCATCATTTGGGTGTAGAGAATGGCGGCGTTCTCGCGTTTGACGCGCTGCTGCTCCAGCCACCATTGCCCTCCCACGATGACCGCCAGGGCGAGGGCGATGCCGGTGAGGACGTGTTTGCCGTGGCGCTGCCACCAGGCACGCAACGCCTCTTCTTGTTCCACGGGGTCGTAAGGGGTCATGCTTCCTCCAGGGTCAGGGATGCGGCCCGAGCGAGCCACTCGGCGAGCTCCGCCTGGGGCATCGTGATTTGTTCGCCGTCGCCGCGCAGGTCCTTGACGGCCACCACGCCGCGCTCCAGTTCCGCCTCGCCCAGCACCAGGGCCCAGCGAGCGCCGGAGCGGTCGGCCTTTTTGAATTGCGACTTGAGGCTGCCGCCGGGGGCGTTCACCATGCGCAGGCCGGGGAGCCGGCGACGCAGGCGCGCGCCCAGGTGGAAGGCGGCGTCGAGGGCCGCCTCGCCCACCGCCACCCAGTGGGCATGGGGGGCCTCGTCCGGGACCGGGGTGGCCGCTTCCTCCAGGAGGGCCACCACCCGTTCCATGCCCACGGCGAAACCGCAGGCGGGGGTGGGGCGGCCACCCAGTTGCGCCACCAGGCCGTCGTAGCGACCGCCGGCGCACACCGTCCCCTGGGCCCCCAGGGCGTCGGTGATCCACTCGAAGACGGTGCGGTTGTAGTAGTCCAGGCCGCGCACCAGGCGGGGGTTGACGCGGTAGGGAACGCCGGCGCCGTCCAGGAGGTGGGTGAGGCGCCGGAAGTGGGTGCGGGACTCATCGTCCAGGTGGTCCAGGAGGCGGGGGGCCCCCTCCACCACCGGCTGCATGTCGGGGTTCTTGCTGTCGAGGATGCGCAGGGGGTTGAGTTCCAGGCGCCGGCGGCTGTCCTCGTCGAGGCGGTCGTAGTGGTCCTGGAGGTAGGCCACGAGAATGTCGCGGTAGGCGGCGCGCGCCTCGGGACTGCCCAGGCTGTTGATCTCCAGGCGCACCAGGCGGTCGATCCCCAGGCGGCGCCAAATCTCGGCGCCCATGAGGATGAGCTCGGCGTCGGTCTCCGGGCCGGCGAGGCCGAAGAGCTCCGCGCCGGTCTGGTGGAACTGCCGGTAGCGGCCCTTCTGAGGCCGTTCGTGGCGGAACATGGGGCCGGCGTACCAGAGGCGTTGCACCTGGTTGTGGACAAGGCCGTGTTCGAGGGCGGCGCGCACGCAGCCGGCGGTCCCTTCCGGGCGCAGGGTGAGGGAGTCGCCGTTGCGGTCCTCGAAGGTGTACATCTCCTTTTCGACGATGTCGGTGACCTCGCCGATGGAGCGAGAGAACAGTTCGGTGCGCTCGACGATGGGCAGGCGGATTTCGCGGTAACCATGGCCTTCCAGCACCGACCGCAGGACCGCCTCCAGGGCGTGCCAGCGGGGCGTCTCCCTGGGTAGGATGTCGTGCATGCCGCGCACGGCTCGGA
>WFVN01000164.1 GCA_015491615.1 Gammaproteobacteria bacterium | reverse complement strand
GTCCTGGTCCGCACCGGCGGAGGACGCGGCCTTCGGGCCCCGTCGCCTGGCCCACTGGCGCCTGGAGGGAGGGGGCGGGAACGGTGCCGGCCCGACAGTCGTGTGGCAGGTGTACCTGGCCGACGGCTGGATGGAGAATGATCCCCTGGATGGTCGTATCCGCCTGCCCCTGCCCGATCTCACCGCCTTGCCCGGCTGGCAACCGGAATGGACGGTCACCGCCTTCGACCGCTGGCGCCTGACCCAGTACTTCTCCGACGACCCCGCCGGGCCGTTGCTCAATTTCATCCTCCAGGGTGCCCTGGAGCCCGGTCTCGCCTTCGGCCGGGTGACCCGCGAAGGACCGTGACCGGTCCCTCCTTCCCCGTTTGCCATCGTGCCTGGGCTCCACGGACCATTTGATCCATACTGGCCGGATGGGTGAAGAGATCGGCCACGTCCGCTTCAGCGAGGCGGACTTTCGCGAATTCCACGAACGACTGCGCCAAGAGACCGCCCTCCTGCGCCGCTGGCTGCAAGAGGGGGCCCTGTCCCGCCACGCCGGCGTCACCGGCCTGGAGCTGGAGGCCTGGCTGGTGGACGGGGCCGGGCGCCCGGCGCCGTGCAACGACACCCTCATCGCCCGTCTCCCCGATGTGCCGGTGGTGCCCGAGCTGGCCCGTTACAACCTGGAGTTCAACGTCCGGCCCCGGCCCCTGGCCGGCACCGGCCTGGCGGACATGGCCGCGGAACTGGATCGGCACGTGGCGGCGGCGCGCCATGCCGGGCGCGAACTGGGGGTGGCGCCGCTCGCCATCGGCACCCTGCCGAGCCTGCGCCCGGAGGATCTGAACGCCGCCGCCATGTCCCCCAGCAACCGCTATCACGCCCTCAATGAACAGATCCTCGCCGCCCGCCGCGGCCGCCCCCTGAAGGTGGACATCGTCGGTCTGGAGCACCTGGCGGTGGCCCACTGCGACGTCATGCTGGAGGCCGCCGCCACCTCCTACCAACTGCACCTGCAGATGGACCCGGCGCAGGCGCTCGACCTCTACAACACCGCCCAGATCCTCGCCGGCCCCCTGGTGGCGGCGGCCGCCAACGCCCCCTACCTGTTCGGGCGCGACCTGTGGGCCGAGTCCCGCATTCCCCTGTTCGAGCAGGCGGTGGAGGCCGGGGGCTACGGCGATGCCGCCTTCGGGCCCCTGCGCCGGGTGGATTTCGGCAGCGGCTACCTGCGCCACGGGGTGGAGGAGTTGTTCGAGGAGAACCTGGCGCACTTCCCGGTCCTCCTGCCGGTGCTCCAGGAGGCATCCCCCGAGCGCCTCGCCCACCTGCGCCTGCACAACGGCACCATCTGGCGCTGGAACCGGCCCCTGGTGGGCTTCGACGAGGACGGCACGCCGCACCTGCGCATCGAGCACCGGGTCCTTCCCGCCGGCCCCAGTGGCATCGACCAGAGCGCCAACGCGGCCCTGTTCTACGGCCTCCTCGCCGCCCTCGCGCCCAGCCGGACGTGGACCGAGCTGCCCTTCCCCCAGGCGCGCGACAACTTCTACCAGGCCGCCCGCCTGGGCCTGGACGCCCGCCTCCACTGGCCCGGCCTGGGGCGGGTGCGCGCCACCCGTTTGCTGGACCGCCTCCTGCCCCGGGCCGCCGAGGGCTTGGCGCGCCTGGGGGTGGACGCGGCACTGGCCGGGCGCCTGTTGGCAGTGATCGCCGGGCGTGTGGCCGCGGGCGTCAACGGCGCCGTGTGGCAGCGGCGATTCGTGCGAAAATACGGCCGCGACTTCACCGCCCTGGTGCGTGCCTACGGTGAGCGCCAGGCGGGCGGCGAACCGGTACACCGCTGGCCCCTGTGAGCCCACCGAACCACCCGAGGACCCCATGCTCCATCGACTCGACCACCTGCCCGAAGGCTTCCTCACCACGTCCGCCCGCGACCTCTATCGCATCCTCCCCGGCCCCACCCTTATCGAACTGCCCGGCGAGCGCCCCGCGCCGTTGTTCGTCTCCATCCTCCTGCACGGCAACGAGGACGTGGGCCTGAAGGCCATACAACGGGTCCTGGCGCGTTTCCGGGAGCGCCCCCTGCCGCGCGCCCTGGCCCTGTTCGTGGGCAACGTGGAGGCGGCCCGCTTTGGTCTGCGGCGCCTCGACGGCCAGCCGGACTTCAACCGCATCTGGCCCGGCCACGAGGACGAGACGGAAGGCCCCGAGCACGGCATGGCCGCCCAGGTGGTGGAGATCATGCGCGCGCGCGGCCCCTTCGCCTCCATCGACCTGCACAACAACACCGGCCGCAACCCCCACTACGCCTGCGTCAACGTCCTCGAACGGCCGCACCTGCACCTGGCCGCCCTGTTCGGGCGCATCGTCGTCTATTTCCTGCGCCCGCGCGGCGTCCAGTCCATGGCCTTCGCCCCCTTCTGCCCGGCGGTGACGGTGGAGTGCGGGCGCGTGGGGGAGACGCGCGGCGAGGAACACGCCGCCGACTTCGTCGAGGCGGCCCTGCGCCTGGACCACTTCCCCGAGCACCCCGTCCCCGCCCACGACATCGACCTGTTCCACACCGTGGCC
Organism: Gammaproteobacteria bacterium; assembly: GCA_015491615.1. Classification (GTDB taxonomy): domain Bacteria; phylum Pseudomonadota; class Gammaproteobacteria; order S012-40; family S012-40; genus S140-43. The sequence continues at coordinate 2,512 of WFVN01000164.1, read as the reverse complement.
ACAGTGAAGATCCCCCCGGAGGTGAGCTTCACCTTCGGCGAAGGCGAGGTGGATCTGTGCCTGCCCGAGGACCTGGAGCGCCTCAATTTCACCGAGGTGCCCGCCGGCACCGTGCTCGGGCGCGTCTGTCGCGGCGCCGGCCTGCCCCTGTCGGTGGTGGACGAGGCCGGTTGCGACGCCACCTGCCGCTTCTTCCGCCGCGAGGGGGACGAGATCCTCTTCGCGCGCCCGGTGATGCCCTCCATGCTCACCCTGGACGAACGGGTGATCCGTCAGGATTGCCTGGGCTATCTCATGGAACGCTACCTCCTCCCCGACGGCTGAGCCCGTGCGCCTGCCTCCCTTGACCGCGGGCGTCCTCCTGCGCCGCTACCAGCGATTCCTCGCCGACGTGCGCCTCGACGACGGCACGGTGGTCACCGCCCACACCGCCAACACCGGCCGCATGACCGGGGTGGCCGAGGCGGGCAGCCGGGTGTGGCTGTCGCGCGCCGATGACCCGCATCGCAAGTTGCAATGGACCTGGGAGCTGGTGGAGACCCGTTCGGGTGTGCTGGTGGGGATCCACACCGGGCGCGCCAACGCCCTGGTGGCCGAGGGCATCGGGAACGGTGTCGTCAGCGAACTGACCGGCTACCACCGCATCCGCCGCGAGGTACGCTACGGCGGCCGCCACCGTATCGACCTGCTCCTGGAAGGCGAGGGTCGCCCGCCCGCCTACGTGGAGGTGAAGAACACCACCCTGGTGGAGGACGGCGTGGCCCTGTTCCCGGACGCGGTGAGCGAGCGCGCCCGCCGCCACCTGGGGGCCCTGGAAGCGATGGTGGCCGAAGGCGCGCGGGCGCTGATCTGCTTCTGCGTGCAACGGGAAGACGCCGAGGTCAGCGCCCCTGCCGACGCCATCGACCCGGCTTACGGGGCCGCCCTGCGCCGGGCGGTGGCCGCCGGCGTCGAGGCCATCGCCTACCGGGCGCGGGTCGACACGCGCGAGATCGTCCTCGAGCGGCCGCTGCCGGTGCGGTTGTCTCCGGCTTGATCCCGCCCTGTCCCCGTTTTTACCATCGGCCCGGTGGATGTCTGTCCAAGGAGGAGGCCGTGGATCGACGGGCATTGGAAGACAAGTTCCATCAACGCATGATCCAGGTGTACGAGGAGGCGGCCCTGGCCGGCTACCGGGCGACGCGTTTCTTGCAATTGGTGGAAGCGGAGGGGGGGGTGCAGGCCGCCAAGCGCCTGTTGGCGCAACGGCAGCACCCGGAGGGGCTTACCCGTCTGTGGGAAATGAAGCGTCTGGATGCCTCGATGGAGGCGGCGATCGCCTACGAAGACCATTGGCACCCTTTGTTTTCCGAGGCCGAAATCGAGGTCGCCCGCCAACGATTGCGTGACCTACGCTATGCCCCAACCAGCCGGGAATCCTGAGCCTCAGTCCTCTCCCGCGCCGGCGGCAGGGTCTTGCCTGGGTTGAGGATGCCCAGGGGGTCCAGGGCCCGTTTCACGGCGTGCATGTGCGCCAGGGCCAGCGGGTGCAATTCGCGGTCCACGAAGTCCCGCTTCTCCAGCCCCACGCCGTGTTCGCCGGAGAGGGTGCCCCCCAGTTCCAGGACGAGGGCGAAGACGGCGTCCAGGCAGCGGTGGGCGCGGGCCATTTCTTCCGCGTCGTCCGGGTTCACCAGCAGGTTGACGTGGATGTTGCCGTTGCCGGCGTGACCGAAGTTGACGATGGTGATGGCGTGTTCCTCCCCCAGGCGCGCGAGACCGTCGATGAGCGCGGGCATGCGCGAGACGGGCACCGCCACGTCCTCGTTGATCTTCTTGGGGGCGATGCGGCGCAGGGCCGGGGAGAGGGCACGGCGCGTCTCCCACAGGGCGCGCACGCGCTCCGCGGTGTCGGCGTGCACCAGCTCCACCAGGCCGTCCACCCGCGCCGCCTCGGCCACCCGCCCGGCGGCCGCGTCCAGGCCCGCCCCCGGGCCGTCCACCTCGATCATGAGCAGGGCCCCGGCGCCTTCCGGCAGGGCCCCGGGTCGGTGGTCGCGGATCATGGCGATGGCGGCGCCGTCCATGAATTCCAGGGCGCAGGGGGTCACCGGCTGGGCCATGATGCGCGCCACCGCCCGCGCCGCCGCGTGCATGTCGGCGTACACCGCCTGCAGGGTGCGCTTGCCCTCCGGCAGGGGGGTGAGGCGCAGGGTGGCCTCGGTGATCACCGCCAGGGTGCCTTCGGAGCCGATGAGCAGGCGGGTGAGGTCGTAGCCCACCACCCCCTTGCTGGTGCGGGTGCCGCAGCGGAAGGGGCGGCCGAGGCCGTCCACCGCCGCCAGCCCCAGGGTGTTCTCGCGCGGGGTGCCGTATTTCACTGCCCGCGGGCCGGCGGAGTTGTAGGCGAGGTTGCCGCCGACGGTGCAGAAGGCGGCGCTGGTGGGGTCGGGGGGCCAGAAGAAGCCGTGTTCGGCGAGGGCCGTCTGCAGGGCCTGGTTGGTGACCCCGGGCTGCACCACCGCCAGACGGT
>WFVN01000163.1 GCA_015491615.1 Gammaproteobacteria bacterium | reverse complement strand
CATCAGCCCCGAGATCGCCAACCAGGGGGACGCGGCCATCAGCGAGGCGCGCATCCTCGACCCCACCGACCCCTTGTTCCTCACCCCGGTGAACATCGACTTTCGCACTTCCGCCACCGGCACGCCCCCCTACGCCGACGAATACTCGGTGGACGGCGGCGCTACCTGGCTGCCCTACACCGACCCCACCACCCTCACCATGAACGGTTGGGAGGTGGATATCACCGGCATCCCCTGGGACGGCGACCGCTTCACCGTCGAGCCCAACACCAACGGTGCCGGCGACAACACCAACGCTCTCGCCCTGGCGGAGCTGCAGATCACCGGCACTATGGTGGGCGGCACCGCCACCTACCACGATGTTTATTCGTCGTTGGTGGTGGACGTGGGCAACAAGACCCGCCAGGCACAGATCAACCAGCAGGCGCAAGAGGCCCTGCAGAGCCAGGCGCGGGCGGTCAAGGAATCCATCTCCGGGGTCAACCTGGACGAGGAGGCGGCCAATCTCATGCGTTTTCAGCAGGCCTACACGGCAGCGGCGCAGGTGATCGCCACCGCCGACACTCTGTTCCAGACCCTCATCAACGCCGTGCGGAGGTAAGTCATGGCCTCGCGCATTTCCACCAGCCAGGTCTCCCTCTATTCCTTGGAGGCCATGCTCAGGAATCAGAAAGAGCTCTCCCGCACCCAACTGCAGATCTCCACCGGGCGGCGCATCCTCGCCCCTGCCGACGACCCCTACGGTTCCTCGCGCCTGCTCAACCTCAGGGAGACGGTGGCCATCAACGAGCAGTACCAGATCAACGCCGGTCACGCCAAGAACCGCCTCAATCTGGAAGAAGGCGTCCTCGAAGGGGTGAGCAACGCCATCCAGCGCATCCGCGAGCTGGCCATCCAGGCCAACAACGACAGCCAGACGCGGGAGAGCCGCAATTTCATCGCCCAGGAAATCGAAAAGCTGTTCGATCAGATCCTCGACCTGGCCAACACCACCGATGCCAACGGCGAGTACCTGTTCGCCGGTTACAAGGGCAAGACGCGGCCCTTCGCCCCGGACATCAACGGCAACGTGCAGTACTACGGGGACGACGGCCAGCGGGTGCTGAAGATCGGCACCGCCACCTCGGTGGAGGTCTCCGACCCCGGCTCGGACGTGTTCCTGGCAGTGAAAAACGGCAACGGTACCTTCACCACGGTCGAGGGGGTGGGCAACCAGGGTTCCGGCATCATCGATCCCGGTTCGGTCATCGGCACCTATTACCCCGACGACTACACCATCAAGTTCATTCCTCCTTCCAACCCTGCCGATCCCAACGCGCCGCCGGAATACTACATCTTGAACGGCAACGGCGAGGTGATCGTCGCTGGCTCCGGGGTCACCCCGCCGGGTGGTGTGCCCCTATACCCGGACGAGGCCTCCTTCCTCGCCGCGGTTTCCGGCGGTACCGACAGCGGCGTGCCGTACCAGGAGTTCGAGTCCATCACCGGCCTCGAGCAGTACGGTATCCAGACTTACATCATCGGTACGCCGGACGCCTCCACCGTTCCCGGAGACAGCTTCACCATCAGCCCGTCGTCCAACCAGAGCTTGTTCACCACCATCCGCAATCTCATCGATACCCTCGACATCGCTCCAGTGGATGACGCCGCCTCCGCCCGCTTCCACAATGCCATGAATCGGGTGATCACCGACCTGGACCAGAATCTAGGCAAGATCTTGGAGGTGCGGGCGCGGGTGGGGGCGCGTCTCAACACGGTGGACAAGCAGCTCGACATCAACGAGAGCTTCAACCTGCAGATGAAACAGAGCGTTTCCGAGATCGAGGACCTGGACTACGCCGAGGCGGTGACACGCCTCAATCTCCAGCTCACCGGCCTGCAAGGGGCGCAGCAGACCTACATGAAGATCCAGGGATTGTCTCTGTTTAACTACCTGCGCTGAAGGGCTGCGCGCACCGCCGCCAAAGGCTCGGACCAGGCCCCGGGGCGGCTTTGGCGGAACAGGCGCATGCGCGGATACCACGGACTCGCCCCGCCGCCGAACCAGCGCCAGCCGTGATCCATCGGCAGTACCGTCCACACTGCCGCCCCCAGGGCGCCGGCCAGGTGGGCAGTGGCGTTGCTCACCGACACGGTCAGGTCCAGGGCGCACAGGAGGGCGGCCAGTTCTTCCAGGTCGTCGTGCGCGTCCAGGTCGGAGAAACGGTGCAGGCCGGTGGCGAGAAAGTGCTCCCGCCCGGGCGCGTCGCCGTATTGGACGTCCACCCACACTACGTTCGGCAGGTCCAGCAGCCCCAACCACTCCCCCACCGGCGGTGAGCGTCGGCGCCGCTCCCAACCGCTGCCCCCCAGCCAGGAGAGTCCTACCTTCGGGCCCGGACCCAGGGCTGCCAGGCGCCGCCGCCAGCGGGCCACGCGCGCGCCATCGGCGGCCAGGGTCGGGCGTCGGGGGAAGGCGTCGAGGCGGGGGCGGAACAGGCCCGGCAGGCTGCCCTGGGGGCAGTGGGCCTCGGCGCCGTCGTCGCCGCCTGCGCCCCGGGGCAAGTACTCC
>WFVN01000162.1 GCA_015491615.1 Gammaproteobacteria bacterium | reverse complement strand
TGGTGAACCGGTTCTGAAGCATTTTAATTTCATTAAATTATGATATTATGGGGGCTTCCATTCCCTCACGAGGAAACCCCTCCCATGAACGACCAGCGCACCATGCAGATGCTCCTGGGCGCCACCGGTTTCGCCCTGGTGGCCGCATCCGTCTATCTGCTCTGGCAGCTCGTCTCGATGATGTGACTCCACCCGTCCGGGACGGCGTTCACTTCACGCACACGGCGCGCACCTGGTGGATGTCCGTGTGGCCCTGGAGGACCTTTTCGATGCCGTCTTGCTTGAGGGTGCGCATGCCCGCCTCGCTGGCGGCCCGGAACAGGGCCGTCACTGGAGAGCGTTCCTGGATCAACTGTTTGATGGTCTTGTCGGCGGCCATGAACTCGTGTAGGCCGATGCGGCCCTTGTAGCCACTCTGACCGCATTCGTCGCAGCCCTGGGGACGGTACAGGGTGATGCGACCGTTCTCGTCCCCGTAGCGTTTCTGCCAGTCCTCGATCAGCGCCCGGCAGGCCGCCGCGTTGCCGGTCTCGCCGTGTTCGGCGAAGAATTCCCGCGCCATTTCCTCCAGTTCCCCTTCATGCGCCACGTGGTCCCGCTTGCAGTGCGGGCAGAGGGTGCGTGCCAGGCGTTGGGCGAGAACACCCAAGAGGGCGTCGGCGAAGTTGAAGGGGTCCATGCCCATGTCCAGCAGGCGCACCACGCTCTCCGGGGCGCTGTTGGTGTGCAGGGTGGAGAACACCAGGTGGCCGGTGAGGGAGGCCTCGATGCCGATGGCGGTGGTCTCCTCGTCGCGCATCTCGCCGACCATGATGACGTCCGGGTCGGCGCGTAGGAAGGCGCGCATGGCCTGGGCGAAGGTGAGGCCGATCTTGGGGTTCACCTGTACTTGGCGCAGCCCCTTCTGGGTGATTTCCACCGGGTCCTCGGCAGTCCAGATCTTGCGTTCCGGGGTGTTGATGTGGGCCAGCAGGGAGTGGAGGGTGGTGGTCTTGCCCGAGCCGGTGGGGCCGCACACCAGGAACAGGCCGTAGGGTTTGGCGATCTGCTCCCGTACCCGCTTCAGGGTGTTCTCGGCCATGCCCAGGCGGTCCATGGGAATGGGCTCGCCGTGGGCGAGGATGCGCATCACCACGTCCTCGGTGCCGCCGGCGGTGGGCAGGGTGGCCACGCGCAGTTCGATGTCCAGGGGGGCGTAGCGCTTGAAGGCGATCTTGCCGTCCTGAGGTTTGCGCCGCTCGGAGATGTCCAGGTCGGCCATGATCTTGATGCGCGAGATGAGGGCGTTGCGGTAGGTGTGGGGCAGCTCGGTGTAGTCGCGCAGGAGGCCGTCCACGCGCACGCGCACGCGCACCTTGCCGCGCCCCGGGCTCGGCTCCACGTGGATGTCGGAGGCCCCCGCCTGGTAGGCATCCACGACGATCTTGTTCACCAGCCGTACGAGGGCGTTGTCGGAGTCGGTCACTTCCGGTTCGCTGATCTCGGTGACCTCGTCCACGTCCAAGGCCTCGGCCAGCTCGTCCAGCTTGCCGCCGTAGTAGTGGTTGATGGCCCAGTCGATGTCCTCGGTGTCGGCCATCACCGGTTCCACGAAACGTTTGCTGTGGAAGCGCAGTTCTTCCAGGGCGGCGCGCTTCATGGGGTCGTCCACGGCGACGATGAGTTTTCCCTTGTGCTCCGCCACCGGGACGATGTGGTGACGGCGGGCCATGGTCTCGGGGATTTGTTGCACCACTGCCGGGTCGATGTCCAGCTTACGCAGCTTGACGTAGGGGATGCCCAGTTTTTTGGCCAGGGTGCGCTTGATGAGCTCCTGGCTCACCAATCCGCGCGAGACGAGGATCTCTCCGAGGGGTTTGCTGCGGTCCTTCTTCTGTTGCGCCAGAGCCGCCTGGAGCTGTTCCTCGGTGACCAGCCCTTCTTGGATCAGGGCCTCTCCCAGGCGCAGGCTGGGGGTGCGTTGCTGGCGTTCCAGGGCGCGGTTCAGATCCTCCAGGGTGACGATGGCGTTGGCGGTGAGGTAGTCGCCGATGCGTTGGTTGCGCAGTTTTTCCTGTTCCTTGAGAACGGCTTCCATCTGCTCCTTGGAGAGGACCTTCTTCTTCACCAGCACCTCTCCCAACAGAGGGCCGATGCGGTAGTCGCGCAGGGCGCGGAAGGGGGTGAACTGGTAGCGGTACTTGTCGAAGGGCTGGCAGATGAACAGATGCAGGCCGCGGTGGTCGGTGGTGTAGCCGAAGGTCTCGCCCTCCTGCACCTGGCCGTCCTTGAACTTGAGGGAAAATTCCTGGCGCGGGTTGGGGACCTCCAGGGTGGTGGTCGGGTCGTCGTCGAAGGGCGTGGTGTCGAGGACGAAGGGCAGGCTCTCCACCAGATGTAGGCTGCGTAACTCACGCACCGGTAGGGTGATCGTCTCCTGCTCCACCTGCAGGCCCAGTTCCGGCGATTCCGGCAGGAAATGGACCAGGCGGCCGGCGAGGGTACTCCCGGGCGGCTTTCGTCGGCGTTAAAGGGTATCGCTATGCCGTCGATATGTCCTGGCATTTCCAGGATTCGGCCCATGAA
>WFVN01000161.1 GCA_015491615.1 Gammaproteobacteria bacterium | reverse complement strand
TGGACGGGGAGATCGAGGGCGAGCCCCTGACCTTCGCCGGCGAGCAAGACCCGGCGGTGTTCTTCCTCAGCAGCGGCGAGGTGAGCGCCTTCCGCCTCGGCCTCGCCGAGGACCGCCCCGACGCCGAACCCTACTGGCTGGAAGGTCGTCCAGACGGCCAGGTGCGCTACCTGGGGCGCGAGGCGCGCGAACCATGAAGGCACGCGGTTTCACCCTCATCGAAGTGATGGTCGCCCTGGCGGTGCTGGCCATCGCCCTGGCCGCCGCCATCGAGGCGGTGAGCGCCCAGGTCAAGAGCGCCGACCACCTGCGCGAGCGCACCTTCGCCCACTGGGTGGCGATGAACCAAGTGGCCGAGATCCAGGTCATGGGCCGCTATCCGCCCGTGGGGCGCGAGCGGGGCGAGGCGGAGATGGCCGGCCACACCTGGTGGTGGACGCGCATCGTCTCCGACCCCGGGGTGGAAGGGGTGCGCCAGGTGGTGGTGGAGGTGCGCGCCCGGCGCGACCAGGAAGACCCGGTGGCCCGCCTGGTGGCCCTGGTGGGCAAGCCCCTGCAATGAAACAGCGTGGCTTCACCCTCCTGGAACTGCTCATCGCCCTGGCGGTGTTCGCCATCCTCTCGGTGATGGCCTACCGGGGCCTGGCGGCGGTGGGGGAGGCGCGCGCGCGGGTACAGGCCCAGGCCGAGGCCCTGGCCACCCTGCAACTGGCCCTCGGCCTCCTGGAGCGAGACCTGGAACAGGCCGTCGGACGCCCCGTGCGCGACGCCTACGGCGAGACCGCCCCCGCCTTCGAGGGCAGCGCCCTCGGCCCCCAGCTCATGGCCCTCACCCGCGCCGGCTGGCGCAATCCCGCCGGCGCCCCGCGCAGCGGCCTGCAACGGGTGGCCTACCGCTACCGCGACGAGACCCTCATCCGCGCCCACTGGCGCGTCCTCGACCAGGCCCAGGACAGCGCCGCCCTGGAACGCCCCCTCCTCACCGGGGTGAAGTCGGTGGACCTGCGCTTCCTCGACCAGCGCCTGCAATGGCAGAACGCCTGGCCGCCGGAGGCCGGCGGCGACCCCGCGCGCCTGCCGCGGGCGGTGGAGATCACCCTCGACGTGGACGGCATCGGCGAGGTGCGGCGCCTGTTCCGCCTGCCCCCCGGGGAGGCCGTGCAGCGCAGCGGGGGCGGGGCATGAGACGCGAGGCCGGCGTCGCCCTCATCACCGCCCTGCTGGTGGTGGCCCTCGCCGCCGCCATGGCCAGCGCCCTCGCCGCGCGCCAGTTCATGGACGTGCGCCGCACCGGCAACGTCACCCTGAACGACCAGGCCTACCTCTACGCCCTCGGCATCGAGGACCTGGCGGCGCAATTCCTCTCCCGCTACGCCCAGCAACAGAAATACGACGCCGAACGAGACCTGGCCCAGGCCGCCGTCACCTACGCGGTGGAAGGGGGTATGGTCAGCGGCCGCCTGGTGGACCTGGAAGGGCGCTTCAACCTCAACAGCCTGGTGAACGCCGACGGCTCCGACAACGCCACCGCCCTGCGCCGCTTCCGCCGCCTCCTGCTGCAATTCGGCCTGGACCCGGAGCTGGCCAACGCGGTGGCCGACTGGATCGACCCGGACAGCGAGCCGCGCTTCCCCGGCGGCGCCGAGGACGACACCTACCTGGGCCAGGACCCACCCTACCGGGCCGCCAACCGGCCCATGGCCAGCCCCACCGAACTGCTCCTGGTGGCCGGCTTCGACCGCGCCATCCTCTACGGCGACGAGGAACGCGAGCCCCTCCTGCCGCACCTCGCCGCCCTCCCCGAGGCGGCCACCACCATCAACGTCAACACCGCCGACGTGCAAGTTCTGCGCAGCCTGTCCGACAAGATGGACGACGGCGTCGCCCAGGCGATCGTCGAAGCGCGCCGCGAACGCCCCTTCAAAGCCGTCGCGGACCTGTTATCCTTGCCCCCCTTCAAGGACTGGAAGACCGAGGAGAAGAACGCCTTGACCGCCGGCCTGGACGTGCAGAGCAGCTACTTCCTCGTCCAGGCGCGGGTCAACCTGGACCGGGCGCGCTTCCACCTCAACAGCCTCCTCTACCGGCGCAGCGACGGTGCCCGGGTGATCCCCATCCTGCGCAGTTGGGACCCGGCGGGGGGCGTGTGATGAACGAACCCCTCCTGCACCTCGGCGACGCCGGCGCGGCCCTGTGGTTGGAGGGCGAGCTGTACCAGGGCCCCCTGGCGGACCTGGCCTCGCGCCTGCAGGGGCGCCCGGCGCGCGTCTTCGTCCCCAGCCAGCACGTTTTCCTGGCGCGCGTCGAAGTCCCCCCCGGCAACCGCCAGAAGCTCCTGCGGGCGGTGCCCTACACCCTCGAAGACCACCTCGCCGAAGACGTGGAGCGGCTCCACTTCGCCGTCGGCGAGCGGGACGAGACGGGGCGCCTGGCGGTGGCGGTGGTGGCCCGGCGCGACATGGACCGTTGGATCGCCGCCCTCAACGACGCAGGCATCCTCTACCGCGCCATGCACCCGGACCTCTTCCTCCTGCCCCTGGAAGCGGGCGGCTGGTCGGTGACCACCCTGGAGGGCATCGCCCGCGTGCGCAGCGGCCCCGCCGACGGCTTCGCCGGCGACCAGGACAACCTCACCGAACTGCTGCGCCTGCGCCTGCGCGAACAGGGTGAACCGCCGGCGCGCCTCGACCTGTGGCTGTGCCCCGATCCCATCGCCCTGGGCGATCTGGGCGCGGCGATCCCCGTCCACACCCACCGCTGCCCCCACCTCCTCGCCCTCGGCGCCGACGGCACGCCCCTCGACGGCGCCATCGACCTGGCCCAGGGGGACTACAGCCCGAGCCAGCGCTGGAGCCGCCTGTGGCGCCCCTGGCGCCTGGCCGCCGGTCTCGCCGCCGCCTGGGTGATCGTCCACCTGGGCCTGCTCGCCTGGGACAACGCCCGTCTGGCGCGGGAACAGGCGGCGTTGCGCGAGCGCATCGAGGCGGTCTATCGCCAGGCCTTCCCCGACGCCCGCAAGGTGGTCAACCCGCGGGTGCAGATGACCCGCCGCCTGGAGCGCCTCAAGCAGGGCGGGAGTCAGACCGGCGACTTCCTCGCCCTCCTCGGGCGCGTCGCCCCGTTTCTTGCCGCCGACGGCGTGGAGATCGCCAGCGTGCGCTACAAACAGGGCACCCTGGATGTGGAAGTGCGCGTCCCCAGCCTCGCCGCCCTGGACCGCCTCAAGGGGCGCCTGGAGAAAGAGGCGCAGGTGGTGGCCGAGATCCAGTCCGCCGCCGCGCGCGAGGGCAAGGTCCAGGGGCGTCTGCACATCGAGGCGCGCGCATGAACGGCCTCCTGCAACCCCTGCGGCGCTTCTGGGACGGCCTGCGCCCGCGCGAGCGGCTGATGGTGAGCACGGCCGCGGTGATCACTGCCCTCACTGTGTTCTACCTGGCCCTGTGGGAACCCCTGCACCAGCGCAACGAGCAACTGCGCGCGCGCCTCGCCGAGCAGCGCGCCCTGCTGGTGTGGATGGAGGAACGGGCCGCCGAAGTGCGTGCCCTGCGCGGCGGTCCGGCCCCCGGGCGCCTGCCCGCCGGCGACTCCCTCCTCGGGGTCATCGACCGCACCGCCCGCGGCGCCGACCTCAAGGGACGCGTGAGCCGCATCGAGCCGGACGGCGAGGACGGCGTGCGGGTGTGGCTGGACGGCGTCGCCTTCGACGCCCTGGTGCGCTGGCTGGCGCGCCTGCAACGCCAATACGGCCTCACCGCCGCCAGCGCCGTCATCGACCGGGAGGGCCCGGGCAAGGTCTCCGCCCGCCTGGTCATTCGCGGGGGGCGGGCATGAAGCGCACCGTCGGCCTCGTCCTCCTGGGCCTGTTCGCCTACCTGGTCTTCCTCGTCGCCACCTTCCCGGCCGGCTGGGCCTACGCCCTCGCCAAGCCGCACCTGCAACGGGCCGGCGTCGCCCTCTACCAGATCGAAGGCACGGTGTGGGACGGGCGCGCCGGGCGTGTGGTGGTGCGCGGCCAGCACCTGCCCGCCCTCGACTGGCGCCTTCACCCCCTCGCCCTGTTGACCCTCGAAGGGCGCGCGGACCTGGCCCTGGGGGGCGACCACCTGCGCGCCGGCCTGGCCGTGGATCGGAACCTCGGCCTGAGCCTTGCCCCCGTGGACGTCCATTGGCCGGTGCCGGAGCTCCTGGCACTGGCGCGTCTGGAGGCCCTGCAACTGGGCGGACGCCTGGACGCCCGCATCGAACGGCTGCGCATCGAGGCGGGCCTGCCGCGCGAGGCCCAGGGCACCCTCACCTGGCGCGCCGCCAGCACGCGCCTGCCGGTGGCGGCGCAACTGGGCGACCTGAGCCTGGAACTCACCACCACCGCAGACGGCATCCAGGGTCGCTTCCGCGACGGCGGCGGCCCCCTGGGCCTGTCCGGCACGCTCAACCTTGATCCCCAGGGGAACTGGCGTCTCGAGCTCCGGCTCACCCCCCGCGAGGGACGCCAGTCCGACCTCGGCCGCCTCCTCGCCTTCCTCGGCCGCCCCGATGGCCAAGGGCGCGTCACCCTCCGGCGCAGCGGCCGTCTCGTCCCCCTGTTCTGATTGCCGGAAAACTTGACAAACCCTTGGTGCCCTTTTCAGGGTGACTTTCTATCCTATTGAAAATAAATAAAAAATAAATCTGGCACAGAACGTGTTAATTCGGCGGGTGAACGTGTATTGCCGATGTCACAAAGGGGGGAAACACAATGGAAAGAAAACGTCTCGCCTGGCTGGCCGGTCTTTCCCTATTCGCCGTTTCCACCGCATCCCAGGCCTTCTTTGACGACGGCGAGTTCGGGGATGGTTTCGGCGACGGGCCGCCCCGTGGCGTCTATGAGATCACCGCCGATTTCGATATTGAGCAGTGGGCCTTCGGTATCGGTTTGCAGGGTCCCCAATATTTCATCTACGAATCGCCCGCCGGCCTTTCCAACAACCTGTTCCGACAGGGCTTCTGGTTCTCCATCGATGGTGGCGCGGCCATTCCCGTATTTTTCCAGGGCCTGGATTCGGTCTCCATCTCGCCCACCGGCGACAGCCTGACCATGAGCTACGGCGGTACCACCAACCTGAGTGTCGATATCACTTACAGCATCCAGGCCAACGACTTCCGCAGCGCCACCGTGGACGAGACCGTCACCTTCACCAAC
>WFVN01000160.1 GCA_015491615.1 Gammaproteobacteria bacterium | reverse complement strand
GGGTGAGAGCGGGACTGTGGTGGCGTAGGGTGATACGCACGCGGCTGCCAGCGGGGATGCGGTACACGGGACCGAAGGGGCTGTCCTGGGCATCCAGCGGGGTGCCGTCGTCGGCGTCGGCGAGTACCGGCGCGAGGGCGGCGAGGGACAGGGTCTCGCTGCGTGCGACGATTTCGTCGCGGGGATAGCCGGGCAGGCTTTCGTAGCGGACCACTTGGCGCTGCTGGAAGTAGCGCGCCTCAAAGCAGTCGCGGACGGCGCCGGGGTCGCCGGGAATCTCGTAGTGCCAGTCGCGGATGAGGGCGGGGCTGTCCAGGGCCAGGGGATCGACGGGGTCGGCGACGTAGTCGAAGCGGGCGCTGAGGGTGAAGGCGGCGTTGCGTTGGTAGCCCAGGAGGATGTCGTCGGGGTCGGGGATGTCCGTCCACGGCCCCTCCACGGGCGCGGGCAAGGCGTCCTGGTTGAGCCATTCGGACTCGCCGGCGGCCGGCGGCGGGGGCGCGATCACCTCCCAGGCGTCCAGGCCGGTGCCCGGGCCAATGTAGTTCCACAGGCGGCTCACCGAGGTCCAGGGGGGCGGCGTGTCCGGGCAGCCGGCCTGCAGGTCCAGCCAGCGCACCCGCCATTCGGTGTGGGTGACGGGCATGGCGCGGTGGCGGCGCCGCTTTTCGCTGTAGAGGCGCTCCAGTTCGCCGTCCGGTGCAGGTACGAGACGCAGCAGGCGCGGTGGCCCCTGGCGGTTGTCGAGGAGGAAGGCGACCGTCTCCAGGTCGACGTCCAGCAGGGTCGCCCGCTGGGCGAAGGGAGTGGCGGCCAGGGGGGTGGCGACGGGGTCCGTCTCCCAGGCGAGGGGGATGTCGCCGGCGCGCAGGTCCAGATGGAAGGTGAATTCGGTGCGGGACTCGTGGCCCAGCTCGTCGCGGACGCGCACTTGCACCCGCAGGCGGGTGAGGGGGCCGGTGCGGGCCCAGCCCGCCCCCAGAACCTCGTCCACCAGGGGGATCAGATAGGTCCCGTCGGCACTGGGCAGGGGGTGCCAGCCGCCCACCGGGACTTCGTCGTGGAGGAGACGCAGTTCGACCGCATCGAGGTGGGGGTCGTCCACGGCGAGGGCGAAATAGGGGATGGCGGCGGCGTCCAGGGCGTCCCGCCTCAAGGGTGTGCCGCCCAGGGAAAGGCCGTCGTCGCGCCGCTGGATGGGGGCTTGCTCGTTGCGATCGGCCAAAGGCGCGCGCAGGGTGGTGGCGCCGGCAGTGAAATCGGCTTCGCTGTGGGGGCCGGGGGTGAGCCGGGGCGGCCGGGTGTCCAGGACGATCGACACGGTCTCCTCGAGGCGGTTGCCCACCGCGTCCTCCACGACGAGGGGGATGGGGTTCTCCCCCTCTTTCAGGGTCACCCGGGCCTCCCAGGTGCCGCCCGCCGTCACTTCGGCGGCCTGGCCCGCTACCGTCAGGCTCGGCACGCGCCCCTGGGGGTCGCCGGCCCGCCCCCGCAGGACGGCGAGGCTGGCGGCGAAGGGGCCGGCTTCGTCCAGGGCGATCCAGGGGGCGGTGTTGTCCACGACCAGGTCCCAGCCCGCCTCGGCGGTGGTGCCGAACAGGTCCTCCACGGTGAGGGTGAGGCGGTGCGGGCCGTCGTCCAGGGTGCGCCCGTCCAATCGCAGGACCGGCTCGCGCCCCACCTCGACGGGCAGAGGGGCGTCCTCCAGGCGGGCCTCGATCCGCCAGGGACGGAACGGGCCGTCGATAGCGAAATGGAGGGTCACCGGCCCGCCCAGCCTCTCGATCGGGTCCGGCCAGCGGATCTGCGGCGCGGGGAGGGGCGGGGGCGGCACCGGAAAGACGGGCCCTGCGACCGTGGCCAGGGACTCGGCCTCGGGTCGCAGGGGGACCGGGTCTTCCCCGGCCGACCAGGCAGCGGCCAGCAGGGCCTCGCCGAGGCGGGCGCGGTAGGTCTCCACGGACAGGGGCACGACCCCGACGGCCAATGCTTCCGTGCCGGCGCGCCCGTCCAGAAGGCCGTCCCCGGCATCCGCCGCCATGAGGGCGAAGAGGGTGGCGGCGGTGAATCGTTGGCCGTCGGGGTCGCCGTTGGCCCGCGCCCCATCCCGGGCCATCTGCCCCAGGGCCGCCAGAAGGTGGCGACGCGTCCGCGCCGCGGGCCCGTCTCCGGCAGGATCGACCGGGGAGACCGGGAATGGTGGCGGGACTTCCGGACGGTGAGCGGCGAGGAGGCGGTTCAGGGTGGTGAAGGGGCCGGGGTGGAGCTCGACCCCCATCCCTTCGCGATAATCGCCGGTGGCGCGCAGGACCACCCCGGCAGGCAAGGAGCCGCCCCCGGCCCGCACCTCTACCGGCCCGTCGGCGCGATGGAGGACCACCCGGAAGCGCCCCGAGGCATCGCTCACGGCGCGGCCCAGCACTTCACCGCCGAGACCGTCGCGCACTTCCACCCGCACCCCGTCCAGCGGCTCGACGAGCCAGACGACGCCACTCACCTCCCCGGCGGGCCGCAAGGGCGGCAGACCCGGCTCGCCGAAGCCACAAGCAGCGAGAAGGAAGGCCGGCAGCACGGGCCAGGCACGCATCAGGGCACCGGATAGAGGGAAAAGGCGAGGACGAAACGGTCGAAGCCGACGCCGCTCAGCCGCCGCTGGACCAACAACTGCCACCCCGCCCGCCATCCCGGGCGCAGGACCCGGTCGGCGGCCACCCCCAGGTCCACTCCCAGGCCAGCACCGCTCCGGTCCGGCCAGCGGCTCAAGAGATAGCCTGCGTCATCCACCGTATGG
>WFVN01000159.1 GCA_015491615.1 Gammaproteobacteria bacterium | reverse complement strand
GGGATATTCGCCCACCCGGCCGCGGATGCCGTCGGTTCCGAAATAGCGTCTGGTCACGCCCCTGTGCCCCCTTCTTTTTCTTCGATGGCTTCCCAGCAGGCCAACACCTCACGGGTGGCGGCCACGTCATGGACCCGGAGGATACTGGCCCCGCGCTGAACCGCCAAGAGGGCCAGGGCGACACTGCCATACACTCGGCGGCGCGGATCGTCCTGACCGGTGAGGGCCCCGACCATGGACTTGCGGGAGACGCCCACCAGGAGCGGATAACCGATAGCAGCGAGCTCGGAGAGGCGGCGGAACAGGGTCAAATTGTGTTCCAGGCGTTTGCCGAAACCGAATCCGGGGTCAAGGACGATGGACTCGGCGGGGATCCCCGCCTCCAGGCAGGCCGACGCCCGCTCTCGGAGAAACGCCTGCACCTCGGCGACCACGTCCCGGTAACGGGGGTCCTGCTGCATGTCCCGTGGCGTGCCTTGCATGTGCATGAGGCACACCGCGACGCCGCTCTCGGCCGCCGCCTCCAGCGCTCCCGGGGCGCGCAGGGCGTTGACGTCGTTGATGAGTTCGGCACCCGCCTCGACCGCCGCGCGCATTACCTCGGGCTTGCTGGTGTCGATGGAGACGACGGCCCCCAATTCCTCCACCAGGGCGCGGACCACCGGCACGGTACGGGCCAGTTCCTCCTCCACAGGTACCGACGATGCCCCCGGCCGGGTGGACTCCCCGCCCACGTCGATGATGGCGGCCCCCGCCTCCAGCATCCGGCGGGCGTGCTCCAGGGCGCGGGTGACGGACAAAAATTCACCCCCGTCCGAAAAGGAATCGGGGGTGACGTTGAGGATGCCCATGATGACGGGCGAGGCCAGGGTCAACCGGGCACGCTTCAAGCGCAGGCTGTATGCCTCACCCGCCACGACCATTATCGGGATGCGATCAGGGCGTGCCGGCGGGACCGAGCTCGCCGGCAGCGGGCTTGCCGTCCTCGGCGGGCTTCTTCTCCCCTTCTTCGGCCTTCACACCGCGCCCGGTATTACGGTCGTCGTCGCTCCAGTCGCTGGGCGGCCCCGGCATCCGCCCTTCCATGATGGCATCGATCTGCTCGCGGTCGATGGTTTCGTATTTCATGAGGGCCTCGGCCATCAGGTGGAGCTTGTCCATGTTCTCCACCAGGATCTTCTTGGCCCGCTCGTAGTTGCGATCGATGATGGCCCGCACTTCTTCGTCGATGAGGTGGGCGGTCTCCTCGGAGACATGTTTCTGCTGCCCCATGGAGCGTCCAAGGAAGACTTCACCTTCCTCCTCAGTATACACCAGCGGCCCCAGCCGCTCCGACAGCCCCCATTTGGTAACCATGTTGCGGGCCAGCTCGGTGGTACGCTGGATGTCGTTGGAGGCCCCGGTGGTGACGTACTCGGGCCCGAAGATGAGCTCCTCGGCGATGCGACCGCCGAACAGGGAACAGATCTGGCTCTCCAGCCGCTGCTTGCTGTAGCTGTAGCGGTCCTCCTCGGGTAAGAACATGGTCACCCCCAGGGCCCGCCCGCGGGGGATGATGGAGACCTTGTAAACCGGATCGTGCGAGGGCACCTTGAGGCCGACGATGGCGTGCCCCGCCTCGTGGTAGGCAGTGAGACGCTTCTCGTCTTCGCTCATGACCATGGACTTGCGCTCGGCGCCCATCATGATCTTGTCCTTGGCCTTCTCGAACTCCTCCATGCCCACCAAGCGCTTGTTCTGACGCGCGGCGAACAGGGCCGCCTCGTTCACCAGGTTGGCCAGGTCGGCACCGGAAAAGCCGGGCGTGCCGCGGGCGATGATGGCCGGATCCACGTCCTCGGCCAAGGGTACCTTGCGCATGTGCACCTTGAGGATCTGCTCGCGGCCTCGCAGGTCCGGCAGGGGCACCACCACCTGGCGGTCGAAGCGACCGGGACGCAACAGGGCCGGATCCAGCACGTCCGGGCGGTTGGTGGCGGCGATGACGATGATGCCCTCGTTACCCTCGAAACCGTCCATCTCCACCAGGAGCTGGTTCAGAGTCTGCTCGCGTTCGTCGTGCCCCCCGCCGAGGCCGGCGCCACGATGGCGACCCACGGCGTCGATCTCGTCGATGAAGATGATGCAGGGGGCGTGTTTCTTGGCCTGGTCGAACATGTCGCGTACGCGCGATGCGCCCACGCCTACGAACATCTCCACGAAATCGGAACCGGAAATAGTGAAGAACGGCACTTTGGCCTCCCCTGCGATGGCCTTCGCCAGGAGGGTCTTACCGGTGCCCGGCGGACCCACCATGAGCACGCCGCGGGGGATCTTGCCGCCCAATTTCTGGAACTTGCCCGGATCGCGCAAGAATTCCACCAGCTCGGCCACTTCCTCCTTGGCCTCGTCCACGCCGGCCACGTCGGCGAAGGTGACTTTCACCTGATCCTCGCCCAGCATACGGGCGCGGCTCTTGCCGAAGGACATGGCCCCCCGGCCGCTGCCCCCGCCCTGCATTTGGCGCATGAAGAAGATCCACACGGCGATGAGCAGGAGCATGGGGAACCAGGAGATGAAGATCTGCATCAACAACCCCTGCTGTTCCGGGGGTTTGGCGTTGATGACCACGCCGTTGTCCAGCAGATCGCCGATGAGCCCCGGATCGCCGGGACTGTAGGTGGTGAACTTCTCCCCTTCCACGGTAGTGCCGTAGATGGTCCGCCCCTCGATGAGGACGCTCTTCACCCGCCCTTCTTTCACGTCCTGGACGAACTCGGAGTATTCCATCTGATGGGCGGCCATCTGCTGCGGTGCGAAGTTGTTGAACACCGACAACAAGACGATGGCGATGACCACCCACAGAATGATGTTTTTTGCCATTTCGCTCAAAACGAGATCCCTCTTGAACTGAATGTGTCTCTATGGGCCGATAGGCCTCTGCAACTTTGAGACCACGTCGGCGGACGGGGGTTTCCCTTACAACGTTACCGTATCCGCCTACCCTTGGCCACCAGGTACAACTCCCGGCTGCGGGGCCGCGAAGCCGGGGGCTTGCGCACTGCCACGCGCTGGAAGCCCCGGCGCAGGCGACGCAGGAAATCGTCGAACCCTTCCCCCTGAAAGGCCTTGACCACCAGGGCCCCTTCGCTCTTCAGCACCGTCTCGGCCAGATCCAGGGCCAGCTCCAGCAAATAGATGGACCGGGCCTGATCCACCGAGCGGACGCCACTCAGATCGGGGGCCATGTCGGACAGCACCAGATCCACCGGTGCCCCGCCGATGGCCGCCTCCAGGGCCTCCAGGACGACGGTCTCGGTGAAGTCACCCTGGATGAAGTGCACCCCGGCGATGGGGTCCATGGGCAGGCGGTCCAGGGCCACCACCCGCCCACGGTGTCCCACCCGTTCGGCGGCCACCTGCGACCAACCGCCGGGAGCGGCGCCCAGATCCACCACCGTCATCCCCGGACGCAGGAGGCGATCCTTCTCGTCCAGGGCCATGAGCTTGAAGGCGGCGCGGGAACGGTAGCCGCGACTCTTGGCCTCCTTGACGAAGGCGTCGCTCACGTGCTCCTGCATCCAGCGGCGGCTGCTTTTACTTTTGGCCATGGGCGGACTAGAATTCGCCGCCGGCCCGGTGCCGGCGCAGGATGGCGCGGGCACGCAGGGTGATCCACAGGGCCGCCAGGCCGCCGTAGGCCGCCAGCGCCAGCAATTGGTCCCCGGCCTCGGGGAACAGGCGCGGCGCCACCAGCAGCAGGCTCACCCCCAACACCAGGGCCAGCGCCAACTCCAGCTTGACCGGGTTCAAGGGGCTGGCCGGCACCTCGGTGCGCTTGCGACCTCCACGCTTTTCTTCACGAGATTCGGACATGAAGACTCTGACCGGTAAACAACGACATGGTTTGCGCGCCCGCGCCCACCGCCTGCGCCCGGTGATCCTGGTGGGCGCCGCCGGTATCAGCGAGGCCCTGGTGGCGGAGACCGACCGCGCCCTCCACGATCACGCCCTCATCAAGGTACGACTGGCCGCCGGCGACCGTGCCGCGCGTCAGGCCCAGGCGGAACGACTGGCCCAGGCAACGGGCGCGGAACTGGTGCAACTCATCGGCCGCATCGCCATCCTCTACCGCCCCTCCGACAAGGTCCCCCTGGAGCTGGACTGACGCTCCAGCGGTCCGGCGAAGGCCAGGGCCGCCGCCAGCAGGCTCTGGATCAGGTACAGTACCGACGAGACCCCGTGCAGGCGCGCGAAGGCCTGTGCCGTCTCGGCATTCCCCAGACCCGCCGCCTTCAGATCGGCCATCATGGGTTGCAGGGCGAACAGGCTCACCGCCGAGAGGATCAGTATCCCCAGCAGGGCGTAACCACGCCAGCCCGTCACCCGCCGGCGCAGGACCAGCAACCACAGGGCGACCACCAGCCCGCCCCAGGCGATGCCCTGGAACAACTCGCCGGCGATGGCCCCGGCGGTCATCCGCTCCAGACGGGCAAAGAGCAAGGGGGCGACGGCATAGCCCACCACCCATTGCCCTCCCGCCCAGGCGGTGAAACCCAGGCGGGCCAGCCCGATCATTACCTTAGCGTTTTTCTCAGACATGAATCCATTCTAACCCGTCACGGCTTTGCGCGCAGCCCGCGTTCCAGATCCGCCTGCAGATCGGCCACGTCTTCCAGCCCCACCGACAGGCGCACCAGCCCCTCGGTGATACCCGCCCGGGCCCGTGCCTCCGGGTCCATGCGCCCGTGGGTGGTACTCGCCGGGTGGGTGATGGTGCTCTTGGCGTCCCCCAGATTGGCGGTGATGGAGAACACCCGCGTCGTGTCGATGAGGCGCCACGCCGCCTCTCGTCCTCCTTTCACCTCGAAGGCGACGATGCCGCCGAAACCGTCCTGCTGGCGGCGGGCCAGGTCGTGCTGGGGGTGGCTTTCAAGACCCGGGTAGTGGACGCGCGCCACCTCCGGGTGCCCTTCCAACCAGCGGGCCAGGGCGAGGGCGTTGGCGCTGTGGGCCTGCATACGCAGGCGCAGGGTCTCCAGCCCCTTGAGGAACACCCAGGCGTTGAAAGGGCTCATGGACGGCCCGGCGGTGCGGATGAAACCGAACACCCCCTCCCCCACCAGGTCCTGGGGTCCCACCACCGCACCGCCCACGCAGCGTCCCTGGCCGTCGATATACTTGGTGGCG
This sequence comes from Gammaproteobacteria bacterium, assembly GCA_015491615.1. Lineage (GTDB taxonomy): Bacteria > Pseudomonadota > Gammaproteobacteria > S012-40 > S012-40 > S140-43. The sequence continues at coordinate 1,193 of WFVN01000159.1, read as the reverse complement.
GAATGGATGACCAGATCGGCACCCAACGCCAGGGGGCGCTGCAGGGCCGGGGTGCAGAAGCAATTGTCCACCGCCAGCCAGGCCCCGTGGCGATGGGCCAGATCCGCCAAGGCACGGATGTCGGCCACCTCGGTGAGGGGGTTGGACGGGGTCTCCAGGAACAGCAGGCGCGTCTCGGGGCGGACGGCCGCCTCCCAGGCCGCCAGGTCGGTGAGGTCCACGTAGCTCACCTGGATACCCAGGCGGGAGAGATATTTGTCGAAGAGAACCACCGTGGAGCCGAAGATGGCGCGACTGGAGACGATGTGATCGCCGGCTTGGAGGAGGGAAACGCAAGTGCTGAGGATGGCAGCCATGCCCGAGGCGGTGGCGACGCAACGCTCGCCCCCCTCCAGGGCCGCCAGGCGCTCCTCGAAGGTGCGCACGGTGGGATTGGTGAAGCGTGAGTAGATGTTGCCCGGCGCCGCGCCGGCGAAGCGCGCGGCGGCCTCGGAGGCACTGGCGAAGACGTAGCTGGAGGTGGTGAAGATGGGCTCGGCGTGCTCCCCCTCGTTGGTGCGGTGCTGCCCGCCGCGCACCGCCAGGGTGTCGAAATGCAGGTCGTCGTTCATGGCCTCTCCTTTCGGCGGGCACAAAAAAACCCGCTCCGCGTGACGCTAAAGCAGGTTTCATCGCCGCTTTAGCTGAATTTGTAACGCGCCCGCAAGCTGAGCTTCAAATCGGCGCGATGAGGCAAGGGTAAGGCCGCGGACATTGAAGCGTCAAGCACGACCCCGGGGCAGGTGTCGCAGGGCGACGAGGGCCCCTAGGAAGGCCGCCCCGGCGGCCAGATCGAAAGTAACGGTCGGCCCCAGCCGCTCCCAGCCCCAACCCGCCAGCAGGCTCCCCGCGGCGCCCCCGGCCCCGAAGCTGAAGCTGCTGTAGAGGGCCTGGCCGCGCCCTTGCAATGGGCCGGGGAAATAGGTATGCACCAGATGGATGGCGACGGCGTGGTAGAGCCCGAAGCTGGCCGCATGCAACGTCCGCGCGAAGGCCATCACCCAGGGGTGCTCCACCGCGTGTCCCACCAACACCCAACGCAGGGCGGTGAGGGCCAGGCTGGCGACCATGAGGGTGCGGGGGGCGTGGTGGGCGAACAACCCGGCCACCCCCAGGAACACCAGGATCTCCGCCACCACCCCCCAGGACCACAG
>WFVN01000158.1 GCA_015491615.1 Gammaproteobacteria bacterium | reverse complement strand
CTCGGCAGCTACCCGCCCACGCGCGGCGGCGCGGCCTTGCGCCAGGCCATCGCCGCCTGGGTGGACCGGCGCTTCGCCCCCGCCCGCGTCGATCCCGAGACCCAGGTGCTGCCGGTGAACGGCACGCGCGAGGCCCTGTTCGCCTTCGCCCAGGCGGTGGTGGACCGCCACACCGGCCCCGCCCCCCTGGTGGCCATGCCCAACCCCTTCTATCAGATCTACGAAGGGGCGGCCCTCCTCGCCGGCGCCGAGCCCTACTACCTGGACTGCCGGGCGGAAAACGGCTTCTCGCCGGATCTGGACGCGGTCCCCGCGGCGGTGTGGGAACGGATGCAGCTCATCTACGTCTGCTCCCCCAACAACCCCACCGGGGCGGTGCTGGATCTGGACTGGTACAAACGTCTCCTGGACCTGGCCGAGACGCACGAGTTCGTCATCGCCGCCGACGAATGCTACTCGGAGATCTACCCGCCCGACGGCGAGGCCCCGCTGGGACTGTTGCAGGCGGCGGCGCGCCTGGGGCTGCCCGACTTCCCCCGTTGCGTGGTCTTCCACAGCCTCTCCAAGCGCTCCAACCTGCCCGGACTGCGCTCCGGCTTCGTCGCCGGCGACGCCGACGTGCTGGCCGCCTTCCTGCGCTACCGCACCTACCACGGCTGCGCCATGCCGCCCCCCAACCAGGCTGCCTCCGCCGCCGCCTGGGGGGACGAGGCACATGTGGCGGAGAACCGCGCCCGCTACCAGGAGAAATTCGACGCCGTGCTGGACATTCTCGCCCCGGTAATGGCCGTGGAACGCCCGCAGGCGGGCTTCTACCTGTGGCCCGAAACCCCCATGGACGACGAGACCTTCACCCGCGAGCTGTACCGCCAGGAGGGCGTGTTGGTGCTCCCCGGGCGTTACCTCTCCCGCCCCACCCCCGGCGGTGACCCGGGGGCCGACCGCGTGCGCATCGCCCTCGTCCCCACCCTGGATGATTGCATGGAGGTCGCGCGGCGTATCCGCGCCTTCGTGGAGCGTTTATAATTTTGCGTTTTCGCCGGCGGCGGCCCAAGAACGACGAAACGAACGGAGAACCCCATGAACGACCTGCAACAGACCATCGAAGCGGCCTTCGAGCGCCGCGCCGAAATCACCCCCCGCAACGCCGAACCCGTGGTCAAGGAAGCGGTGGAGGAGGCCCTCGCCCTCCTCGACGCCGGCAAGGCCCGGGTGGCGGAGAAAAAGGACGGCGGCTGGGTAGTCAACGAATGGCTCAAGAAGGCCGTGCTGCTGTCCTTCCGCCTGGAGGACAACGTCGTCATGGACGGCGGCTTCACCCGCTTCTACGACAAGGTGCCGCCCAAGTTCGCCGACTACGACACCCGCCGCTTCGCGGAAATGGGCGCCCGCGTGGTGCCGCCGGCCACCGTCCGCCGGGGCAGCCACATCGCCCCCGGGGTGGTGCTCATGCCCTCCTACGTGAACATCGGCGCCTACGTGGACGAGGGGACCATGGTGGACACCTGGGCCACCGTCGGCTCCTGCGCCCAGATCGGCAAGAACGTGCACCTCTCCGGCGGCGTGGGCATCGGCGGCGTACTGGAGCCCCTCCAGGCGGCCCCCACCATCATCGAGGACGACTGCTTCATCGGCGCCCGCTCGGAGATCGTCGAAGGAGTGATCGTCGAGCGCGGCTCGGTCATCTCCATGGGCGTGTACATCGGCCAGAGCACCAAGATCTACGACCGCGAGACGGGCGAGATCCACTACGGCCGCGTGCCCGCCGGCTCGGTGGTGGTGTCCGGCAGCCTGCCCGCCAAGGACGGCAGCCACAGCCTCTACTGCGCCGTCATCGTCAAGCGCGTGGACGAGAAGACGCGCGCCAAGGTGGGCATCAACGAACTGCTGCGGGGGGTGTGATGCTGGACGTCTACGGCATCAGGAACTGCAACACGGTGAAGAAGGCCCTCGCCTGGCTGGACGAACACGGCGTGGACTACCGCTTCCACGACCTCAAGCGCGAGGGGGTGGACGAGGACCGCCTGCGCCGCTGGGTGGAAGCGCTCGGATGGGAGGCCCTGCTGAACCGCAAGGGCCTCACCTGGCGGCGCCTGTCCGAGGACGAACGCGCGCGGGTGAACGACGCCGAATCGGCCATGGCCCTCATGCGCGAGAAGCCGACCATCATCAAACGGCCGGTGGTGGAGCGGGACGGCGAGGTGATCCTCCTCGGCTTCGACGCGGACGCCTACGCCGAGGCCCTGGGGGGATGAGCGACGGCACCCTGGCGCTCGCCTGCGCCCTGGTGGAGCGCCCCTCGGTGACCCCCGAGGACGCCGGCTGCCAGCGTCTCATCGGCGACCGTCTGGCGCGCCTGGGTTTTCGCCTGGAACCCATGCCCTTCGGTGAGGTGGAGAACCTGTGGGCGGTGCACGGCGAGTCCGGCCCCCTGTTCTGCTTCGCCGGCCACACCGACGTGGTTCCCCCCGGACCGGAGACGGCCTGGACCTCGCCTCCTTTCACCCCCGCCATCCGCCACGGGCGCCTGTACGGACGTGGGGCGGCGGACATGAAGGGCTCCCTGGCGGCCATGGTCACCGCCGTGGAACGTTTCCTCCAACGCCACCCGCAACCCCGCGGGCGCATCGCTTTCCTCCTCACCTCCGACGAGGAAGGGCCGGCGGTGAACGGCACGGTGAAGGTGGTGGAACGCCTCGCCGCGCGCGGCGAGCGCATCGACTGGTGCCTGGTGGGCGAGCCCTCCTCCACCGCCGTCACCGGCGACGTCATCAAGAACGGCCGCCGCGGCTCCCTCAATGCCCGCCTCACCGTGCGCGGGCGGCAGGGGCACGTGGCCTATCCGCACTTGGCCGACAACCCCATCCACCGCGCCCTCCCCGCCCTTGCCGAACTGGCCGCCACACGCTGGGACGAAGGCAACGACCACTTCCCCCCCACCACCTTCCAGATCTCCAACATCCAAGCGGGCACCGGCGCCACCAACGTCATCCCCGGCGAGATGGAGTGCCTGTTCAACTTCCGCTTCTCCACCGAGTCCACCGCCGAGGGGCTCATGGCCCGCACCGAGGCCGTCCTCGACCGCCACGGACTGGACTACCGACTGGACTGGTCCCTCTCCGGGCAACCCTTCCTCACCGCCAGCGGCGAGCTGGTGGCGGCGGCGCGGGCGGCGGTGCGCGAGGTGGCCGGCTTCGAGCCCGCCCTGTCCACTTCCGGGGGGACTTCCGACGGGCGCTTCATCGCCCCCACCGGCGCCCAGGTGATCGAGCTGGGGCCGGTGAACGCCTCCATCCATCAGGTGAACGAGTGGGTGGACATCGACGGCCTGGAGCGCCTGTCGCGCATCTACGAAGGCATCCTCACCCGTCTCTTGGCCTGAGAAGCTAGAGCGCCCACACCAGCCCCATGGACAGGCGCTGGGAACGGCTCTCCGGCTGGAACACGCCGCCCACCACCGGCGAGGCGCGCCAGCGTTCCACCACCGCCTCCAGGGTCAGGGTGGTACGTGGCGACAGGCGCATGCGCATATTCACCCAGAAGCCCGGAGCGCCGCGCGGGCGCAGCTCCTGGCCGGCGAGACTGACCCACTCACGCACCCACACCGGCAGGCTCAGCCCCACCCCGAACCAGGAACGGTGCGGCCTCGGGCGCGCCAGACCCAGCCCCGCCAGAAGGCTCCACTGGCGGTAGAGTTCCCGGTAGCCCAAGGCCAGACGTCCTCCCGCATCCACGCCGCCGGCGATGTTCCGCAGCCAGAGATGGAAATCCGCCCCCAGGTAGAGATCCAGGGCCGGTCCTGTGGTCAGATAGCCGAGGCGCTGCCCCAGCAACAGGCGCGCGCCGCCGCCCAGGTAGTCGGTGTGACTCGCCAGGGGGTAGGTGGTCCCGTCGGCGCTTTGGGAGCGTCCCTGGTAGGCTACCCGTCCGCCGTAGAAACGGGCCCGGGAGAGGAACACCAGGCCCGGCCAAGCACGCCCCAGGTTGTCCCGCTCCACCCCCGCCGCCAGGCGCGCACCGCGTTCGTACAGGAGCCGTTCGCCGTCCAGGAACTCCTCCCACAGGAAGGACTCCAGTGACAGAAACAGGGGTTGCGCCGTCCGCTCCGCCGCCCCCGCCCCCAGGGCCAGCCAGCACCCCAGCCACCACCACAGCCACTTCGCCATTCAACCTCCGCCCGTGTGCGGTCGATAGGGGACAAAACCCCGGGAGAACAACCCATGGACCACGCCGAAGACCGCCGCCACTTCCACCGCATCCCCTTCCACGGCGAGGTGGTGCTCCACCACCAGGGACACACCGCCATCGGCCGCCTGCTGGACATCTCTCTCAAGGGCCTGCTGGTGACGCGTCCGGTGGACTGGTCCAGCACCACCGAGGCGGTGGACATCGCCCTCAACCTGCCCGACAGCCGCTGCACCCTGGCCGTCACCGGCCACGTCCGCCACGAAGGCCGGGACTACCTGGGGGTGGAGATCGAACAACTGGACCTGGACAGCATGAGCCACCTGAAGCGCCTGGTGGCCTTCAACAGCGCCGACCCCGCCCTCCTGGAACGAGAGCTGGCGGAGCTGATCCGCGACCACGCCGCCGGCGCTTAGAGTCGTCACAGGGCCGCCAGGGCCTCGTCCAGGCGCGCCACCGGCACCACCTCCACCCCCTCGGGGGAGTGTTTGGGGGCGTTGGCGCGCGGCAGGATGACGCGCTTGAAGCCGTGCTTGGCGGCCTCCCGCAGGCGCTCCTCGCCGGCGGGCACGGGGCGGATCTCCCCCGCCAGGCCCACCTCCCCGAAGACCACCAGCCCGCGGTCCAGGGGGCGGTCGCGGAAACTGGAGAGGACCGCCAGG
>WFVN01000157.1 GCA_015491615.1 Gammaproteobacteria bacterium | reverse complement strand
CCTGGCCGAGCACCTGGCCCGCCTCGTCCCCCGCCCACCGGTGACCTGCCTGGCCGGGGCCGGGCACGCCCCCTTCCTCACCCATCCCAAGGCCCTGGTGGCGGCCCTGGAGGCCCTGTCGTGAGCGACGACCCCCGCCAGCGCCTGGAACGGGCGCGCGTGCGCGCCAACTTTCAGCGCGCCGCCGCCGACTACGACCGCGTCGCCGTCCTCCAGCGGGAGGTGGGCGCGCGCCTGCTGGAGCGCCTGGATCTCCTCAAGATCGACCCCGAACGCATCCTCGACCTGGGTTGCGGCACCGGCCACGCCCTGGAGGCCCTGGGGCGCCGCTATCCCCGTGCCCGCCTCATCGGCCTGGATCTGGCCGAGGCCATGCTCCACCAGGCGCGCCGCCGGCGGCGTCTGCGCGATCGCCTGCGGCGCCGCTACGGCTATTTCTGCGCCGACGCCTGCGCCCTGCCCCTGGCCGCCGACAGCGTCGATCTGGTGTTTTCCAACCTCACCCTGCAATGGCTGGACGACCCCGCCCCCGCCTTCGCCGAGGTCTTCCGCGTCCTCCGTCCCGGCGGCGCCTTCCTGTTCACCAGCCTGGGGCCGGACACTCTCAAGGAGTTGCGCGCCAGTTGGTCCGCCGCCGACGGCTTCGTGCACGTGAGCCCCTTCCTCGACCTCCACGACCTGGGCGACGCCCTCCTGCGCGCGGGCCTGGCCGACCCGGTCATGGACGTGGAGCGTCTCACCCTCACCTACGACACGGTGGACGCCCTCATGCGCGACCTCAAGACCCTCGGCGCGCGCAACGCCGCCGCCGGCCGCCCCCGCGGCCTCACCGGCAAGGGCCGCCTGGCGCGCGTGCGCGCCGCCTACGAGGCCTATCGCGACGCGCAGGGACGCCTGCCCGCCAGCTACGAGGTCAATTTCGGCCTCGCCTGGATGGCCGACCCCAAGCCGCCGCCCCCGCCCCCGGAGGGAGTGGCGGTGGTGTCCCTGGAACGCCTGCGGCGCGGCCGCCCCTGAATCTGCTAACCTAGCGGCCACGAACCACAGGAGAGCATGCACATGAGCGACACCATTCCCGCCGACGAACTGAAAATGGCCAGCGAGGACCTCTACCGGGAGGAGATCTACACCGACCGCCGGGTGGGCACCATCCGCCGCCTCGTGCCGGTGACCCCGGAAGGGTTGACGGACACCAGCCGCCCCGAGGTCTTCGTCGGCCAGGCCCAGCTCCTCACCCCCTACGGCGCCCTGCCCATCAGCTTCGAGATCCCCGCCGGCGACCTCAAGACGGCGGTGGAGAAGTTCCCGGAGGCGGCCCAGCAGGGGGTGGAGAAGACCCTGGAAGAACTGCGCGAGATGCAGCGCGAGGCCGCCTCTTCCATCGTCGTCCCCGGCCAGGGCGGGGCGGGCGGACTCGGCGGCGCCGGCGGCCTGGGCGGAGGCGGCATGCCCGGCGGAGGGATCCCGGGCGGCGGCATGCCCGGCGGCGGGCTACAGATCCCCTGAGGGATGGGCGCGGGCCCCGCTCGTACCCGTCCGGGTGAGGTGCCCGCCTACCGCACCTTGGACGGCTCCCTCATCGAGGAACTCATGCACCCGGACCATCACCGGGTGCGGGCCCAGAGCCTGGCGCGCGCCACCGTGCCCGCCGGCGCCGCCACTCGCCTGCACCGCCACCGGCGCAGCGAGGAGGTGTATCACGTCCTCGCCGGCACCGGGGTGATGACCCTGGGGGCGGAGACCTTCGCCATCACCCCCGGGGACACCATCGCCATCCCGCCGGGCACCCCCCACCGCCTGCAGGCGGACGGGAACACCGACCTGGTGGTCCTGTGCGCCTGTGCCCCCGCCTACGCCCACGAGGACACCGAACTGCTGGAATGAACCGGCAAAAGAAAACCCCGCCTGAGCGGGGTTTCCCATGTCGGTGCGGGGGTGGTCTCAGAAATTGAAGCCCACCTTCACCAGGGCACGCCAGTTGTTCGCCCCCGAGTCCGGGTTGGCCACCGGGCCCACGTCCTTGGACTGGGTGAACTGGTAGCGGGCCTCGCCGCCGATGAACAGCTTGTCCATGCGGTAGTGGGCGGAGGCGCCCAGTTGGAAGGCCAGCAGGGTGGCGTCCTTGCCGCTGGTATCCGCCTTCACCACCCCCAGGCCGGGGCCGCCGCCGACCCAGAAATCGTCCGATAGCTCCACCACGTAGTGGGGGTTCAGCTCCACATCGGTGAGCTTGAGGTCGCCGTCGTCGAAGCTGAGCACGCTCACCGTGGTACGCACCCGGTTGGTGGGCGGCTGGATGAGGGCGCAGTTCATGGACAGTTCGGCCCCGTAGGCCACGGCGCCGTCGGTGAGCGAGGAGTCCGGGCTCAGGTAGCCGGCGGTGACGGCGACGGTGGGCTCGGCCTTGTAATCTGGCTTGGTGGCCGGCAGGAAAGTCCAGCCGTCGGCTTGGGCGGTGCCGGCGGCGAGGGTGAGCGCGGCACCCGTGAGCAGTCCCTTCAGGATGTTGTTTTTCATGTTCCCTCCTCCTGGATCATCATTGGCTAATATGCCGGTCCGAGTATAGCCGAGGCCCGAAAGGGGCGCCATGGCGGGGTCGGCGGCGGTGGTGTAAGTTTACTGGCGATCCTGAATTCAAGCTGACGACGAGGCGGACATGAACGAGGCACAGGAACAGGCGTTGCGCGAAGCGGTGTCCCAGGCGGTGGAGCGGGGCGAGGACCTGCGCGAGCAGGTCTATGGACTGACCCTGGAGGCCCTGCGCGAGGGGCGCCTGGACAAGGACCGGGTGCGCGCCGTGGTGCGCGCCGTCACCGAGGGGGTGAGCGAGGCCGCCGAACGCACCGGGCGGCCGGTGAACGAGGCCCTGCGGGAGGCGGTGGCGGGCATGGACGCGGCCCTGGTGAAGGCCGCCGAGGCGGTCAAGCTGGCCCTGGAGGAGGCCGCTTCCCACCTGGAGGAGTTCTCCCAGCAGGACCTGCGCCGTGCCCTGGACGAGCTGGACTCGGTGGAGAACGTGATGTTGGACACCCTTTCCGAGGTGGGCACCAAGGCCGGGACCACGGTGCGTACCGTCATCGAGGACCTGGTGCGCCACGCCCGCCACAGCGGCACCGCCGTGGGCCAGTACGTGGCCGGGGTGCGCGAGGTCATCGGCAACGGCCTGCGCCAGGCCCTGCACGAAGGGGTGGACGCGGCGCGGGTGGCGGCCCGCTCCCTCGCCGCCCTGGCCGCTGGTTTCTTCGCCGGCATCGCCGACGGGCTCGCCAAGGGGCCGGCGACAGGGGCGGAAAAGGACTCTGCCGAGGCCCCATCGCCAGCGCCCGAGACCACCTCCGCTCCGGAGAGCACGGAAGGTGGCGAGTCGTCCACCGAGGCGGGTGAATCGCCTCCGGGCAAGGAGTCCACCCCCTGAGCCTGCTGGACACCCTCGGCGCCGCCCGCGACCTGGGGCGACTGCAGGAGATCGCCTCGGTCCTCATCCGCTACGGGTTCGGGGACCTGGTGCGGCGCCTGGGCCTGGCCGGCGCCCTGGAGCAGGCCGGGCGCCTGTTGCACTGGAAGGCGGCCATGGAGGCCGGGCGCATGGAGACGCCCGAGCGTATCCGCTGCGCCCTGGAGGAGCTGGGGCCTGCCTTCATCAAGCTGGGGCAGGTGCTGGCCACCCGCGTGGACCTCTTCCCCCCGGACTGGATCGCCGAGTTCGAACGCCTCCAGGACGCCGTCCCCGCCGTGCCTTTCGAGGAACTGCGCCCGCAACTGGAGGAGGACCTGGGGGCGTCGCTGGATGCGGTCTTCGTCAAGGTCCGCACCGAACCCCTGGCGGCCGGCTCCATCGCCCAGGTGCACCGCGCCTGGACGCCGCGCGGTGAGGCGGTGGTCCTCAAGGTGCGCCGCCCCGGCATCCGCAAGGTGGTGGAAGCGGACCTGCGCCTGCTGGCACGCCTGGCGGAAATGGCCGAGCGTCGCATCCCCGAGCTGGCCCGCTACCGGCCGCGGGAGGTGGTGCGCCAGTTCGCCGCCTCCTTGCGTCGCGAGCTGGATTTCGTCACCGAGGCCCACCAGCAGGAGCTCATCCGCCAGAACTTCGCCGACGACCCCCACGTCGTCATCCCCAGGATCTACTGGGAGTGGACCTGCGAGCGCCTCAACGTCCAGGAGTACGTCCAGGGCATCCCGGGCAAGGACCTGAACGCGGTGGAGAAGGCCGGCCTGGACCGCAAGGTGCTCGCCCGCCGCGGCGCCCAGGCGGTGCTGAAAATGATCCTCGTCGACGGCCTGTTCCACGCCGACCCCCACCCCGGCAACCTCTTCTATCTGCCCGGCAACCGTCTCGCCTTCATCGACTTCGGCATGGTGGGGCGCCTGTCCGAGAACCGCCGCGCGGAGATGGTGCGCCTGCTCTACGGCCTGGTGGCGCGACGCGCCGACCAGGTGGTGGAGGCCATGCTGCACTGGTCCGGGGACGACCTGCCCGACGAGGAAGGCCTGATCCTGGAGGTGGAGCTGTTCCTGGACCGCTACCACGGCCTGCCCCTGCAACAGCTCAACATGACGGCGATGATCCTCGACTTCACCGCCATCCTGCGCGAGCACGGCCTCATCCTGCCCCCGGACCTGACCCTGCTGTTCAAGGCCTTCATCACCCTGGACGGTTTCGGCCGCCAGTTGGACCCGGACTTCGACATCGTCGGCGAGTCCCTGCCCATCCTCGAACGGGTGATGGCCGAGCGCTACGCCCCCGGCCGCCTGCTGAAACAGGGCTGGACAACCCTCGCCGACCTGGCCGAGGTGCTCGGCGGCCTGCCCCGCGACCTGCGCCGTCTGTTGCGCCTGACCCGCCGCGGCGCCCTGCAACTGCACGTGGACGTGACCCGCCTGGACCACTTCGGGCATCAGATCGACCGCGCCGCCAGCCGCCTCACCATCGGCCTCATCACCGCCGCCCTCATCGTCGGCACCGCCATCGCCACCACCAGCACCGAGGGCGGCCCCCTGGGCACGTCGCTGTTCGCCGTCCTCGGCTTCGTCGCCGCCGTCCTCGGCGGCCTGTGGGTGCTGGTGTCGGTGTGGCGCAGCCGCAAGGAGTGACTCAAGCCGCCGGATAGAGGCGGCGGAAGGCAGCGCGCAGGAGGGCGTCCACCTGCGCCCGCCCGGACAGGCCCAGGTGGCGGGCGCAGTCCGGCCAGTCCCGCCTCTGCAGCAGGCGCAGGATGAGGGCGCGGCGCTCGAAGTCTTGCAGGCGCGCCCGCCGGGCGGGGTCGGTGAGGGCGGTCCAGGCGGCCTGGACGAGGGGGGCGAGGGCGGCCTCCAGCAGGCGCCGGTGGTGGGCGTAGGCGCGCACCTCGGCGCGGCGCTCGCGCCCCGGGGGCGGCGGCAGGCCGGGGAGGAGGGCGTCCACCAGGGCCGGGTCCAGGT
>WFVN01000156.1 GCA_015491615.1 Gammaproteobacteria bacterium | reverse complement strand
TGCCCGAACGGCTGGACCGCGTCCTGCGCTATCTGGTGGTGACCCCGGACATGCACCGGGTGCACCACTCGGTGGAGGACGACGAGGCCAACTCCAATTTCGGCTTCAACCTCTCCTGGTGGGACCGCCTCCTGGGAACCTACCGCGCCCAGCCCCGCGCCGGCCACGAGGGGATGACCATCGGCATCCGCACCTTCCGCGACCCCAAGACCTGCGCCACCCTGCCGGGGATGCTCCTCATCCCCTTCCGCGGCCCGGTGGCCGGCTACGCCATCAACCGGCGCCGCTGGGAGAACAAGGCATGAACGACCGTCACCTGCGCCTGCTCGCCGCCGCCCTGCTCCTCGCCGCCCTGGTGTGGGCAGGCATCGAACATGAGCGCTTCAGCGCCGAGAACGTCCAGACGTGGATGGACGCGGCCGGCTGGCTGGCCCCCTTCGCCTTCGTCCTCCTCTATGCCCTGGCCACCGTCCTGTTCCTGCCCGGTTCGGTGCTCACCCTGTTGGGCGGCGCCCTCTTCGGGCCGGTGCTGGGGACGGCGGTGAACTTGACCGGCGCCACCTTGGGAGCCACCCTCGCCTTCCTCGTCGCCCGTTATCTGGGGGGTGACTGGGTGGCGCGGCGCGCCGGCGGCATGGCCCGGCGGGTGCTGGAGGGGGTGGAGGCGGAGGGCTGGCGCTTCGTGGCCTTCGTGCGCCTGGTGCCCCTGTTCCCCTTCAACCTCCTCAACTACGCCCTCGGCCTCACCCGCATCCCCCTCGGCCACTACGTGCTCGCTAGTTTGCTGGCCATGGCCCCGGCGGCGGTGGCCTACACCTACCTAGGCTACCTGGGGCGAGAGGCGGCCAGCGGAGCCGAGGGGCTGGCGGGCAAGGTAATGACCGCCCTCGCCCTGTTGGCGGTGGCGGCCTTCCTGCCGCGCCTGGTGGCGCGCCTGCGGGAAGGGCCGACCCTCACCGTCGAGGCCCTGCGAGACGCCCTCGCGGAGGATCGCCTGGCCCTCCTGCTGGACGTGCGCTCGCCGGAGGAGTTCGCCCGTGCGCACCTGCCCGAGGCCCGCAACGTGCCCCTGGAGGCACTGAAAGAACGCCTGGACGAGCTCGGTCCGTTCATCGAGCGCCCGGTGGCGGTGATCTGCCGCACCGACCGGCGTTCCCGCCGGGCGGCCCTGCTGCTGGCCGAGGCCGGCTTCGCCGACGTGCGCGTGGTGAAGGGCGGAATGGCCGCCTGGCAAAGGCGCGGCTGGCCGGTGGTGAGGGGAGCGGACTGAGCCTCAGGGTGCGTGGCTGCCGTCGCAGAAGGGCAGATCGCCGCTCTTGCCGCAGCCGCACAGGAGCAGCGTCTCGTCCCGTTCGGGCAGGTAGTGGAGGGACTTAATGTTCCCCGGCAGGGACTTGTGGGTGCCGTCGCACAGGGGCGCGGCAAAAGTCGCCCCGCAGGTGCACAGGCACACCTCCACGCCGTCCTTCACCGCCAGGCGGTAGGGTCCGCCGCGCTCGTACATGGGGCGGTCAGTCATTGTGGCTGCCGTCGCAGAAAGGCATTTCGCCGCTCTTGCCGCAACCGCACACCCACAGGGTGGTGTCGCTGTCCGCCTCGTAGACGTAGGGGCTCTGGTCGCCGGGCAGGTCCTTGTGGGAACCGTCGCAGAAGGGTGGGTTGCCGGTGGCGCCGCACTGGCAGATGTACACCGACTCGCCGGCCTTCACCGGCACCTCGTAGGGGCCGCCGCGATCGTACATGCTCATGGGTCGTCCTCCCTCGTGTCTTCGCTCGTTCACTCCAGCCCGCAGGCCCCGGAGGCGCAACCGCCCATGCCGCAACCGGGGGCGTCGCAGGCGGGGGCCGGGTTGCCCAGGCTGGCGCTGGAGACCACGTAGCCGCCGGAGATGAGACGGCGCACCGGGGCGTCCAGGGGGGTGTCGCCCGGCTCGATGCCGGCCCGCTCGCACAGCTCGCCCCAGGTGGCGAGGGCCTCGCCCATGCCGTGGCGCACCTCCACCACACGGCCGTTGGCCTCGCAACGATAGTCGTAGGTGGGCATGACGTTCCTCCTCGCTGTTCGACCTGGGGGAATTATGGGGATGGCGGCCGGAGAGACAAGCCCTCAGCGCGCCGCCACCTTCGGCCCGGGCGGCTCGGGGAGGGTGATGTTCAACTCCAGGATCTCGCAGCCGGCCTCGTGCTCCACGCGCACGCGCACGTCCTCCGGGTGGATCTCCACATAGCGGGCCACCACCTCGAGGATGTCCTGCTTGAGTTGCGGGAGGTAGTCGTGCAGGAGGCCGTCGCCCTGTTCGTGGGCGAGGAGGATCTGCAGGCGCTCCTTGGCGACGGCGGCGCTCTTCTTGCGGTTGCGGCGGAAATAGTCGATGAGATTCATGCTCAGGTCCCGAACAGTCGTTTCAGTAGGCCCTTCTTCTCCGGCTCCAGGAAGCGCAGGGGTTTGTCCTCGCCGAGGAAGCGGGCCACCACGTCGGCGTAAGCTTGGCCGGGGACGGTAGCCTGGTCGTGGATCACTGGCACCCCGGCGTTGGAGGCCTGCAAAACGGATTCCGACTCGGGGATCACGCCGATGAGCGGGACCGCCAGGAGTTCCAGAATGTCGTCAATGGAGAGCATCTCCCCCGCCGCCACCCGTTCGGATACATAGCGGGTGATGAGCAGGTGCTTGGCCATGGGCGCCTCGCCCTCTTCGGCGCGCTTCGACTTGGCGTCGATGATGCCGAGGATGCGGTCGGAGTCGCGCACCGAGGAGACCTCGGGGTTGGTGACGACGATGGCGTGGTCGGCGTAGTACATGGCCATCAGGGCGCCGCGCTCGATGCCCGCAGGAGAGTCGCAGACGATGTAGTCGAAGTCTTCCCGCAGCTCGTCCAGCACCGCGCCCACGCCCTCCTTGGTGAGGGCCTCCTTGTCGCGCGTCTGCGAGGCGGGGAGGACGTACAGGTCGGGAGTGTGTTTGTCGCGGATGAGGGCCTGCTTGAGCTTGGCCTCCCCCTGGATGACGTTGACGAAGTCGTACACCACCCGCCGCTCGCAACCCATGATGAGGTCCAGGTTGCGCAGGCCCACGTCGAAGTCGATGACGACGGTGCGGTGCCCGCGCAAGGCCAGGCCGCTGGCGAAACTGGCGCTGGTGGTGGTCTTGCCCACTCCGCCCTTGCCGGAGGTGACGACGATGATCTCGGACAAAGCTGCCTCCCGATTGATTCAAATGGAATGCGCCGGATCCTTCCAGGGATCCAGGGCACGCACCACCAGCCGCTCGCCGTCCAGGTAGATCTGGGCCGGGCGGCGGTGGACCGATCCCGGCGGGGCCTCCTCGAAGATGCGGAAGTGCCCCGCCACCGAGACGAGTTCCGCCTCCATGCTGAGCGCGAAGATGCGCGCCGCGGTGTCGCCCCGCACGCCGGCCAGGGCACGCCCGCGCAGGGGGGCATAGACGTGGATGGAACCGTCGGCGATGACCTCCGCCCCAGGGTTCACCGGCGCCAGCAGCACCAGATCGCCCCCGCGGGCATACACCTGCTGACCGGAGCGCACCGGCTGCTCCACCACCTTGGCGAGAGGCAGGCTGTCGGGTTCCCGACGCGGCGCCTCTTCACGTTCGATACGCGCCCCCCCCTGGAGCACCGCCAGACCGGCCTCGCGCGCCTGAGCCTGTTGCTCCGGGTCGGCGCTACGCACCCCCACCGGCACCAAATCCTGGGCCCGCAAGTGTTCGTTGAGGGCGACCAGATCCAATGCCTGCCCACGCACCGCGCCCAGGTCCAGGACCACCGGCGCACCCTCGAAGAAACGCAACCCCTTGGCGAGGTGACGCGCCAGACCCTCGACGACGACACGGAGATCGACGCTGTGGAGATGGAGCACCGGCAGGGTGAACACGGAGCCTTTGAACTCGACCGCTCCGCACTTCGGGTATTCGACTGGATTCAATCCCACGGCATCCTCCCGATCATCCGTGGCTGAGCCTCATTCTAGGCGCCCTTTGCCTTCCGATACAACGGGCTTGCCTTTTTATTAGAATTCGCTAATATTCCGTTTTTCTGTATCCCGGAACACTCCATCCTCGGAATCCAGTACCCACGGAGAAAAAAGGCAAACCAATATGACCCGATTCGCTGCTTTGTTGTTGAGCCTGTCCTTTCTGGTGCCCGCCGCCGCCGAACCATTGCCGACGACGGCGGCAACGCTGGAGGAACTACCCCGCCTGCGCACCCTGGACGGGGTGGTGGAGGCGGTGCAACGGGCCACCGTGTCCGCCCGCATCACCGGCGAGGTCGCCGCGGTGTACTTCGATGTGGACGAATTCGTGTCCAAGGACAAGGTGATCCTGCGTTTCAAGGACACCGAGCAGAAGGCCCGCGTGGCCCGCGCCCGCGCCGCCCTCAAGGAGGCCGAGGCCCGTTACGCGGATGCCAAGCAAGAATTCGACCGGATCGCCGGGCTGTACCGCGAGAAGGCCGTCTCCAAGGCCGACCTGGACCGCGCCAAGGCGGCCCTGGAGGCGGCCGAGGCGCGCATCGAGGCGGCGCGCGCGGCCCTCGCCGAGGCCGAGGAGCAACTGGCCCACACGGTGGTGCGCGCCCCCTACGCCGGGGTGGTCATCGAGCGCCACGTGGAGCCGGGGGAGACGGTGCGCGTCGGCCAGCCCCTGATGACCGGCCTCTCCCTGGAGAAGCTGCGCGTGCGCGTGGACGTGCCGCAGACGGTCATCGACGCGGTGCGCGCGCGGCGCCGCGCCGAGATCATCGCCCCCGACGGCCAGTGCCTGGAGAGCGACCGGGTGACCATCTTCCCCGTCGCCCACACCGCCTCCCACACCTTCCGCGTGCGCGTGCGCCTGCCCGACGGGCGCCACGGCCTCTATCCGGGGATGCTGGTGAAGGCCCGCTTCGAGGTGGGCCGGGAGCGGCGCCTGGTGATCCCGGCGCAGGCGGTGGCACACCGCTCCGAGGTGACGGCGGTGTACGTGGTGGACGAGGACGGGCGCGTGCACATGCGCCAGGTGCAGCTGGGCCGGCGCCTGGCCGACGGCCGCCAGGAGATCCTCGCCGGACTGGAGGCGGGTGAGCGCGTGGCCCTCGACCCGATCCGCGCCGGCGTGGTCCTCAAGCAGGGAGGCGCCCGATGAGCGACAAGCCGCAGAAGCTGGGCGTCTCCGGCGCCATCGCCAAGAAGTTCCTGCACTCCGAGATCACCCCGCTGCTGGCCCTGGTGGGTCTGCTGCTGGGGGTGCTGGCGGTGATCATCACCCCCAAGGAGGAAGAGCCACAGATCAACGTCACCTTCGCCAACGTCTTCATCCCCTTCCCCGGCGCCACCGCCGAGGAGGTGGAACACCTGGTGGCGGGGCCGGCGGAGCAGATCCTCTCGGAGATCAAGGGCATCGAGCACGTGTATTCCGTCTCCCAGCCGGGCATGGCGGTGCTCACCGTGCGCTACCAGGTGGGCGAGGACCGCACCCGCGCCATCGTTCGCCTGTACAACAAGATCTTCTCCAACGAAGACTGGCTGCCCCCCAACAGCGGCGTCGGCCGGCCCATCATCAAGCCCAAGGGCATCGACGACGTGCCCATCATCACCCTCACCCTGTGGACCGAGGACGAGAGCAAGGGCGCCTACGAGCTGCAACAGGTGGCACACGCCATCGAGGCGGAACTCAAGCGCGTGCCGGGCACCCGCGACATCTACACCATCGGCGGCCCGGACCGGGTGGTGCACGTCCTCCTCGATCCGCAGAAGCTGGCCGGCTACGGCCTCGACCCGGGCGACCTGCGCCGCGCCCTCACCGCCGCCAACGCCTCCCGCGACGCCGGCAGCGTGGTGCGTGACAACGCCGAGATCCTGGTGCAGGCGGGTACCTTCCTCACCACCCCCGAGGAAGTGGGCGACCTGGTGGTGGGCGTGCACGAAGGACGCCCCGTGTTCTTGCGCGACGTGGCCGAGGTGCGCCACGGCCCCGACACTCCCGAGCGCTACGTCTGGTTCGGCACCGGGCCGGCGGCGGCCGACAAGGGCATCAGCGCCCGGGGCCAGTTCCCGGCGGTGACGGTGGCCATCGCCAAGAAATCGGGCGAGAACGCCGTCAAGGTGGCCAAACAGGTGATCGACCGCCTGGAGCAGTTGCAGGGCATCTTCATCCCCGAGGGGGTGAACGTGACGGTCACCCGCGACTACGGGCAGACTGCCAACGACAAAGCCATGACCCTCATCAAGAAGCTCATCTTCGCCACCGCCATGGTAGTGCTCCTGGTACTCATCGCCCTCGGCTGGCGCGAGGCTTTCATCGTCGGCACCGCGGTCATCATCACCCTGGCCATCACCCTGTTCGCCTCCTGGGCCTGGGGCTTCACCCTCAACCGGGTGTCCCTGTTCGCCCTCATCTTCTCCATCGGCATCCTGGTGGACGACGCCATCGTCGTCGTCGAGAACATCCACCGGCACATGCAGATGGGGGCCAAGAACCTCTCCGAGGCCATCCCGCTGGCGGTGGACGAGGTGGGCGGGCCCACCATCCTGGCCACCTTCACGGTGGTGGCGGCCCTACTACCCATGGCCTTCGTCACCGGCCTCATGGGTCCCTACATGAGCCCCATTCCCATCAACGCCAGCATCGGCATGGTGATCTCCCTGGCAGTGGCCTTCGTCGTCACCCCCTGGCTCACCTACCAGGTGTTCAAGAACGTGGCCCACAAGCACGCCGGCCACGGCGGCGGCGACGAAACGGCCGAGGAGATCGCCGACCCCGCCACTCGTCGCCTGTACAACCTGTTCCGGCACCTCATGGGCCCGTTCCTGGGAGGGCGCCGCGGACGCGCCAAGCGCTGGGCCCTGGGCGTGATGGTGGTGGCCCTCATCGCCGGCTCTGCGTTCCTGGCGGTGAACCAGACGGTGATCCTGAAGATGCTGCCCTTCGACAACAAGTCGGAGTTCCAGGTGGTGGTGGACCTCCCCGAGGGCGCCAGCCTGGAGCGCACCGCCCAAGTCCTGGACGAGCTGGCCGCCTACCTGGCCACCGTCCCCGAGGTGACCGACTACCAGGTGTACGCCGGCACCGCCGCGCCCATCAACTTCAACGGCCTGGTGCGCCAGTACTACCTGCGCAGCCAGGCCAACCAGGGCGACATCCAGGTGAACCTGGTGGACAAGCACCGGCGCGAGCGCAAGAGCCACGACATCGCCCAGGCGGTGCGCGGCCCCCTGCAGGCCATCGGCGAGCGTCTGGGAGCGAACGTGAAGATCGTCGAGGTGCCCCCCGGCCCGCCGGTGCAGGCGCCGCTGGTGGCGGAGATCTACGGCCTGGACTACCACGGCCAGATCGAAGTGGCCAAGAAGGTGCGCGCGGTGTTCGAGTCCACCCCGTCCATCGTCGACGTGGACGACTCGGTGGAGGCGCCGCAGGCCAAATGGATCCTGGCGGTGGACCGCCAGCGGGCGGCCCTGCTGGGCGTGGATCAGGCGCGCATCGCCGAGGCCATCGCCACCGCCCTGCGCGGCACCGACGCCACCCAGATCCACAACGCCAAGGTCAAGCACCCCATCCCCGTGCGCCTGGAGTTCCCCCTCGCCGACAAGTCCGACCTGGACGCCCTCCTCGGACTGGAGCTGCGCGGCGCCGGCGGCGCCATGGTGCCCCTGTCCGAGGTGGTACGGGTGCGCGAGGCCAAGCGCGAGGTGAGCCGTTACCACAAGGACCTGCTGCCGGTGGTGTACGTCACCGCCGACAAGGCCGGCGAGAACGACAGCCCCCTGTACGGCATGTTCACCATCCTTTCGGAGCTGAAGAAGCTGGACCTCAGCCCCCTGCAGGTGGGCCCCATCGACCAGTACCTCATCGAACAGCCGGAGAACCCCTACCGCTACGGCCTCAAGTGGGACGGCGAATGGCAGGTCACCTACGAGACCTTCCGCGACATGGGCCTGGCCTACGCCGTGGGCCTGGTGATCATCTACCTGCTGGTGGTGGCCCAGTTCCGCTCCTACCTGGTGCCGGTGATCATCATGATCCCCATCCCCCTGACCATCATCGGGGTGATGCCCGGGCACGCCCTGCTGGGGGCGCAGTTCACCGCCACCTCCATGATCGGCATGATCGCCCTGGCCGGCATCATCGTCCGCAACTCCATCCTCCTGGTGGACTTCATCAACGAGGAGCGGACGCGCGGGCTGGACTTCGAGGAAGCGGTGATCCGCGCCGCGGCGGTGCGCGCCAAGCCCATCGCCCTCACCGCCCTGGCCGCCGTCCTGGGGGCGTTCTTCATCCTCGACGACCCCATCTTCAACGGCCTGGCCATCGCCCTCATCTTCGGCATCCTGGTCTCCACCCTGCTGACCCTGATGATCATCCCCATCATGTACTACGCCTTCCGCTACAAGCGGGCGTGACGGGGGATCCGGGCGATGCGCGACGGGCCCTGCAGGGCCCGTCGTCTTTTCAACGGCCGATGGAGACGCGTGAGAGCCAGCCGCGCAGGAACTTCTCCTGCACCGGATTGCGGCGGGCGGTGTCGATGTAGTGCATGCCCTGGAGGAGGTTGCAGAGCTTGAGCAGGTGGGCCCCGTCGTGCGCGAGGCAGGTGTGCAGGGCGGCCAGGGTCTTGGGACCAAGGAGGCCGTCCTCGGCCAGGTCCAGATAATCGTGTTGGTTGCGGTTCAGTAGATTCAGGGCCTCCTGGAGGAAGGCCACCGCCCGGCGCACGCCCATGTTCACGGCGGTATCCAGGAGTTCGTCGGCGAGGGCCTGATCGGGGAGACGGTCGCCCCACAGGCGGTTCCAGAAATTGATCCGGTAGAACTCGGCCACCTGCGCCTGCAGGGCCTCGTCGGCGCCCAGGCGCGCGGGGAAGTCGCCGCCCTCGGCCTTGTGGCCATCGACGATGGCCCAGCCGGGCCAGTCGGGGTGATAGCGGCGGGCGATGCCGCGGTAGGTCTCCCCGCCGGGGTCGTCGGGATCGAAGACGTAACCGCCCTCATGGCGCAGGACGAGGGCGAGGCTGGTTTCGAAACGGGCCACCGGGTGCCTCCTGGTTCTTCGTTCAGTCTAGCGAAGGGCTTGGCACAGGGCATCCACCGACAGGGGCGGCACGAAACAGCGGTCCACCCCCATCCCCAGGCACTGGCGGATGCGTTCCTCCCCCGCCTGCTCGTCCACGATCACGAACAACAGCGCCGCGTGCAGGCGGTTGCGCACCACCCCCAGGCGCTCCACGTCCCGGTCGGACAAGGCCTCCAGAGCCACCAGCACGAGGTGGGGCGACACCTCGCCCACGCGCGCCAGGAGCGCGTCCATATCCTCACATTCACACACGTCGAAGCCACAGCCGCGCAGGCCATCGGCCACCTCCCGGCGGCGCGCGTCGCTGTGATCCAGAATCAGCACCGGGCCTCGTGGATGCGTCATGCCCCCCTCCTGCGAGGAAGCAATACCACAACCAAATTGCGGATTACAAGACCGCCCTCACTCCGGCACCTCTGCTAGAATGGCGCCCCATGTCCGACCAGCTCAATCCCCGCCAGCGCGCCGCTGTGCGCCACATCGACGGGCCCCTCCTGGTGCTCGCCGGGGCCGGCAGCGGCAAGACCCGCGTCATCACCCACAAGATCGCCCACCTGGTGCGCGAGTGCGGGATCCCCGCCCGCCACGTCGCCGCCGTCACCTTCACCAACAAGGCGGCGCGGGAGATGAAAGCGCGCGTGGCCCGCCACCTGGACGAGCGCGAACGGCGCGGCCTCAAGGTCTCCACCTTCCATACCCTCGGCCTCGACTTCATCCGCCGCGAGGGCAAGGCCCTGGGGCTGCGCGAGGGCTTCTCCATCTTCGACGCCCAGGACAGCGCCGCCCTCCTGCGCGACCTCATGCAGCAGGCGGACGAGGACGCCCAGGCGGTGGCCAGCGCCCAGCACCTCATCTCCACTTGGAAGAACGATCTGGTGACCCCGAGTGAGGCCGCCTCCCGCGCCGCCGACGAGTTCGAGGCACGCACCGCACGCCTGTACGAGCGCTACGACCAGTCCCTACGCGCCTACAACGCGGTGGACTTCGACGACCTCATCGGCCTGCCCGTCCAGCTCCTGCGCGCCGACCCCGAGACGCG
>WFVN01000155.1 GCA_015491615.1 Gammaproteobacteria bacterium | reverse complement strand
CCGTCCAGCAGGGCAACGCCCCACCAGGGGAAGCTGATCACCGCCAGGACCACCACGATGGTGATCCAGAACACCCGCCGCTGCACCTTGAGCCCCGGGTCCAGGGCACACACCTCGCCCGTCTCGCACTGGCGCGGCACGATGTACAGGCGCCTGTAGCTGAGGGCAAGGAAGCCCAGGGCGATGGCGATGAACACCGGCCGCAGGAGCTCCAGCTTGCTGAAGGTGGAGAGCCAGGAGCCGCCCAGCCCCAGGCTGAGGAACAACAACGGGCCGGCGCAACAGGCGGAGGCGGCGATACCGGCGAGGATGCTGCCCCACAGGCCGGTCTTGGCCGAGGCAGTGGGATGCTGACCCTCGCTGGCGGCGCCCTTGTGGAGGGTCTCGTGCAAGTCGTTCATGGCGGGACTCCGTATGCCTTGAGCCTGCTCCGATTCTAGACTCCGTAGCAAAGTACGGAGTCAAGGAGTCCCTTGGTTTTCAGGCGCGACCGGCCTCGACCGCCGCCGGTGGCGGGGAACGGGGCTCGTCCTCCCGGTCGAAACGCTCCAGCAACTTGGCGTTGATGGCGACGATGACCGTGCTCAGGGACATGAGGGCTGCCCCGGCGGCGGGCGAAAGCATGAGGCCCCAAGGGGCGGCGACGCCGGCGGCCAGGGGGATGGCGACGGTGTTGTAGCCGGTGGCCCAGAGGAGGTTCTGGATCATTTTCTGGTAGGTGGCGCGGGAGAGGGCCATGATGGCGGCCACGTCGCGGGGGTCGTTGCGCACCAGGACGATGTCCGCCGATTCCACCGCCACGTCGGTTCCGGCACCGATGGCGATGCCCACGTCGGCGGCCACCAGGGCGGGGGCGTCGTTGACCCCGTCCCCCACCATGGCCACGCGCAGGCCGCGGGACTGCACCTCGCGCACCTTCTCCGCTTTCTCATGCGGCAGCACCTCGGCGAAGTAGTCGTCAAGCCCCAACTCGCGCGCCACCGCCTGGGCGACGATACGCGCATCGCCGGTGAGCATGATGCAGCGGATGCCCATGGCCTGCAGGCGCCGCACCGCCTCGAAGGACTCGGGACGGATGATGTCGGCGAGGGCGATGGCGGCAACGGGGCGATCGTCCAACAACAGATAGACCACCGTCTTGCCCTGCTCCGCCAGGCGCGTGACCCGCGCGTCGTCCACGGCGATGCCGTTGCGGCGCAGGTAGCCGGGGCTCACCACCTTCACTTCCCGGCCGCCGGCGCGCGCCGCCACCCCCTCGCCGGGCAGGGCGCGGAACTGCTCGATGGACTCGGGGGTGAGACCCTGGGCCTCCATGGCCTCGGTGATGCCACGCGCGATAGGGTGCTCCGACTGCCGTTCCAGGGCCCCGGCCAAGGCCAGGGCGCGTGCCTCGTCCAGGTCGGGATCGAGCACCACCACGTCGCTCACACCGAAGCGGCCCTCGGTGAGGGTGCCGGTCTTGTCGAAGATCACCGCATCCAACTCCCGCGCCCGCTCGAAGGCCGCCCGATCGCGGATGAGGAGGCCGCGGCGCGCCCCCAGGGCGGTGCTCACCGCCACCACCAGGGGCACCGCCAGGCCGAGGGCGTGTGGACAGGTGATGACCATCACCGTGACCATGCGCTCCAGGGCGAATTCGAATTCGGCCCCCAGGACCAGCCACACGACGAGAGTGAGGGAGCCCGCGCCGATGGCGATGTAGGTGAGCCACTGGGCGGCGCGGTTGGCCAGGTCCTGGGTGCGCGATCGGCTCGCCTGCGCCTCGCGCACCAGGCGGATGACCTGAGAGAGGTAGGTGTCCTCGCCGGTCTTGCGCACCTCGATGAGGAGCGAACCCTCGCCGTTGATGGCGCCGCCGATGACCTCGTCCCCCTCGCCCTTGCTCACCGGCCGCGACTCGCCGGTGAGCATGGATTCGTTGAGGCTGCTGCGCCCCTCGACGATCACCCCGTCGGTGGGGATCTTCTCCCCGGGTCGTACCAGGACCCGGTCGCCGGCGCGCAACATGGCCACCGGCACGTCCTCGATGCGGTCGCCGTCGGCCAGCCGGTGGGCGACGGTGGGCATGAGCTTGACCAGGGCCTCCAAGGCACGCGAGGCGCCCATCACCGAACGCATCTCGATCCAGTGCCCGAGAAGCATGATGTCGATGAGGGTGGCCAGTTCCCAGAAGAAGACCTTGCCGGAGAGGCCTAGTACGACTGCGCTGGAATAGAAATAGGCCACCGACACGGCCAGAGCGATAAGGGTCATCATCCCTGGGGCGCGGGCCTTGAGCTCGTTCACCAGCCCCTTGATGAAGGGCCATCCGCCATAGAAATAGACGCCGCTGGCGAGCAGAAATAGGACCCAACGGTCGCCGGGGAAAGACAGCGCATCTTCGAGACCGAGGAAAGCGCGGATGGAAGGAGACAGGAGCAGGATGGGCACGGTGAGGGCCAGGGACACCCAGAAGCGGCGCCGGTAATCGGCGATCATGGCGGCGTGGTCGTGCCCGCCGTGCCCGTCATGTCCTGCATGGGCCTCGTGACCCGCATGGGCCTCGTGACCCGCATGGGCCTCGTGACCCGCATGGGCCTCGTGACCCGCATGGGCCTCGTGACCCGCATGGGCATTCTTCGGGAGTTTCGCATCATCACCCTGTTTCCTCTCATTCATCGTCGTGCTTCCTTCATTTTTCATTCCTCGGTGTTTTGTCCTGTTTTTCGTTTACTCGTAGTCGCTCAGGTTCTTGATCTACAAACGGCATGACAAGCCCATCCCCAGGGCCAGGTCGGGGCTGCCCTCATTGAGCCCCTTCACCGCCCCCATCCGCCCTAACCAACGCCCGCCCAGATCACGATAGAGGGTGAGGCCCAGGTCCTCACCCGGGGGGAGACCGTCGAGGCTGGCGCCGCGGCGCACATAAGCGAGGGACAAGCCGAGCCGGCCCCGGTGGTGGAACAGCCCCAGGCCCCAATTACCGAAATCACGGTAACCGCCGCCGGCAAAGGTATAGCCCGCCTGCGCCAGCAGGCGGGTGGCCCGCCCCAGGTCCCGCCCCAGGGCCCCTTGCACGGACCAGTCGGCGGCCCCCGTGCCCAGGCCCCGGTCGCTGTCGCCAGAGAGCCATTTGAGCGTCGCGCCGGCACCGAAGGACCAGCCTTCGTGCCATTGGATACGGCTCACCGAAGTGAGGGCATCCCCCAGGCCGGAAACGGACCCGCCGCCGTTCTCCAGGCGCCACCAGGGAACCACGGCGGAGACGGCCCAACCGCCAGCGACGTGGGTCAGGCCCACCGATCCGGCTTGCAGGGTCTGTGCGATGCCGGTGCCGAAATCCCCACGCTTGTAGTCCCAGCCCAGGTCCACATAAGTCGCCGCCTGCGCGAGGGAAGCGGGCGACAGGCCCAGGACGAAGCCCACCCCGCGGAGCCAGGCGTTCATGGGACTCACTCACTCCATGGCCCGCATTTCCTTCTGCAGGGCCTGCATCGCCTCGTGCATGGCCTTGCGGTCCGCCTCGGAGAGCTGGCCGTCCTTCATTTTCTCGGCCATTTCCGACATCACCCGGGACATACGCTCCATCATGCGCGACATGCGCTGCATGTGGGCCTGCTCCATCTGCCCCTGCATCATCATGCCGTTCATCTGCATCATCATGCCCTGCATGCGGTGCATCATTTCCATCATGGACTGCATGCCCATCTGATCCATCATCTGCCGGCCCATCATCTGATGGCCACCCTGGCCGGCCATGTGCCCCTGCATCCCCTGCTCGGCCATACCATCCATCATTTGCGCCTGGGCCACGCCGCCGGCGAGAGCAAGGAGCAGCGCCCCTTCGATCAGGATACGTCCCTTGTCCATCCCTCACCTCCTCGGTCCTCGTTGCAGTCGAAAAAACCTTCTGATTGAGTCTAGACCTGGGTCTTTGG
>WFVN01000154.1 GCA_015491615.1 Gammaproteobacteria bacterium | reverse complement strand
GCCGGGGGGCTGGCGGGGGCCGCCCTGTGGGCTTGGGGAGCCGCCCTGGTGTTCCTCCCGGGAGGCGATCCCTGGCCCTTCGTGGTCATTTCCCTGCTAGTGGTATCGATGTCGATTCTCGGTGATTTGTTGGAGAGCCTCATGAAGCGCGAAGCGGGGGTGAAGGACTCCAGCCAGCTCCTTCCGGGCCACGGGGGCGTCCTCGACCGTATCGACAGCCTCACCGCTGCCGCTCCTTGGTTCGCCCTGGGTTGGATGATGGTGGGGAGGGGCGGCTGATGGAACGCCTCACCGTCCTCGGCAGTACCGGTTCCATCGGTGTGAATACCCTGGACGTGGTGGCCCGCCACCCGGGCCGTTTCCAGGTGGTCGCACTCACCGCTCATCGCCAGATCGAACGCCTGCGCGAGCAATGCCGCCGTTTCCACCCGGAGATGGCGGTAGTGGCCGATGCGGAAGCGGCCGCGCGCCTGGCCGAGGGGCTGCGCGCGGACGGCCTCGACACGCGCGTCGAACACGGGCCCGAGGCCCTGGTGGCGGCGGCCGAGCGGGCCGACGTGGACCAGGTGATGGCCGCCATCGTCGGCGCCGCCGGCCTGCCTCCCGCCCTGGCGGCGGTGGAGGCGGGCAAGCGGGTGCTGCTGGCCAACAAGGAGGCTCTGGTTCTCTCCGGCGCGTTGTTCATGGAGGCGGCGCGCCGCTCCGGGGCCTTGATTTTGCCAGTGGACAGCGAGCACAGCGCCATCTTCCAATGCCTGCCGGTGGACGAACGGGCGCGACCGCGTACCGAACACGTGCGACGTATCGTCCTCACCGCCTCCGGCGGCCCCTTCCGCGATACCCCGGTGGAGACCCTCGCTACCATTACCCCTGCGCAGGCCTGTGCCCATCCCAACTGGGACATGGGGCGCAAGATCTCGGTGGATTCGGCCACCATGATGAACAAGGGGCTGGAAGTGATCGAGGCCCATTGGCTGTTCGGTTTGCCGCCGGAGCGTCTGGAGGTGGTGGTGCACCGCCAGAGCATCGTCCATTCCCTGGTGGATTACCGTGACGGTTCCATGCTCGCTCAACTGGGCAACCCGGACATGCGCACCCCCATCGCTTACGCCCTGGCTTGGCCGGAACGGATGGAGTCGGGGGCGGAGCCTCTGGATCTGGTGACTTGCGCCCGTCTGGACTTCCAGGCCGCCGACGCCGAACGCTTCCCCTGCCTGGCCCTGGCCTACCGGGCCCTGGAGGCCGGTGGCACTGCCACCGCCGTGCTGAATGCCGCCAACGAGGAGGCGGTGGCCGCGTTCCTCGACGAGCGCATCGGCTTCTTGGAGATTCCGCGCCTCATCGAAGACGCCCTCGATGCCGTCCCGGTGAGCGAGGCGGACTGCCTGGAGGCGGTGCTGACCGCCGATGCCGCCGCCCGCGCCCACGTCCGCCGTCGCATCGAAGAAGAGGGGGCGCACGCATGAGTTTTCTCATCTCCCTGGTATCTTTCATCGTCGCCCTCGGCGTACTCATCACCGTGCACGAGTTCGGTCACTTCTGGGTGGCTCGGCGCCTGGGGGTGAAGGTCCTACGTTTCTCGGTCGGTTTCGGTCAGCCCTTGTGGCGTCTCGGCACCGATCGGGACGGTACCGAGTACGTCATCGCCGCCTTTCCCCTCGGCGGTTACGTGAAGATGCTCGACGAACGCGAAGGCCCTGTCCCCCCCGAGGAGGTCCATCGTGCCTTCAACCGCCAGAGCGTGGGCAAGCGTATCGCCATCGTCGTCGCCGGACCGCTGTTCAATTTCATCCTCGCCTTCCTTCTCTATTGGGCCATCTTCGTCACCGGCGTGCCCGGACTCAAGGCGGTGGTGGAGGAGATTCATCCCCAGACCCCGGCGGCCCAGGCCGCTCTCCAGCCGGGCGATCGCATCGTCGCCGTGGACGACCGCGACACCCCCACCGCCGAAGCGGTGCGCATGGCCCTTCTGGAAGCCCTGGTGGAACAACGTGCGGTGGCCCTCACCGTGGAACGGGGCGGGGTGCGTGCCACCCTCACCCTGGTCCCGGGAGAAGTGGACCTCAACCAGCTCCAGGATGGTGTCTTCCACCTGGTGGGTATCGAACTCGCCCGTCCCGCCATCCCACCCGTGATCGGTCAAGTGATGGGCGGCGGCCCGGCAGCCCGGGCTGGACTGCAACCGGGCGACCGGGTGGTGGCGGTGGACGGCGAGCCGGTGGATGACTGGGTGGCCTTCGCCCGCATCGTTCGTAAACACCCGGGCGAGCCCGTGCGGGTGACGGTGGAACGGGACGGGCGCACCCTCACCCTCACCGTGGTGCCCGAGGCGGTGGCCGTTGGGGGCGAGCGCGTGGGGCGCATCGGTGCCGCGGTGGAGCCGCCGCCGGCCCTGGACCGCGACTGGTTGGCGGAGGAGCGCTACGGCCCCTTGGCGGCCGTCGTACGCGCCCTGGAAAAAACCTGGACCATGTCCACCCTCACCCTCGACATTCTGTGGAAGATGTTGGTGGGCAAGGCCTCCCTGGAGAACATCTCCGGCCCCCTGAGCATCGCCCAGTTCGCCGGCCAGTCGGCGCAGATCGGCCTCGTGCCCTTCCTCTCCTTCCTGGCCGTCATCAGCATCAGCCTGGGGGTGCTCAATTTGCTTCCCATCCCGGTCCTGGACGGTGGTCACCTGCTCTATTTCCTCATCGAGGCGGTGCGTGGCCGGCCCCTGTCCGACGAGGCCCAGCTCCTCGGGCAGAAGATCGGCATGGCCCTCCTCCTGGCCCTCATGGCCCTGGCTTTCTACAACGATTTCTCCAGGTTGTTCGGCGGATGAAGGACTGGGGACGGATCATCGTTTTGTTTCTGTGCCTGGCCTGGGGCAGTGCCTGGGCCTTCACCCCTTTCGTGGTCAAGGACATCCGCTTCCACGGCCTGGAGCACATCGACCCGGAGACAGTGATCTCCCATCTCAACATCCGTCCCGGGGACCGGGTGGATGAGCGCATGGCCGCTCAGGCGGTGCGCCAATTGTTCAAAAGTGGTCTTTTCGACGACGTGGAACTGCGCGAGCGGGACGGCGTCCTGCACGTCTATCTGAAGGAGCGCCCGGTGATTGCCCAGGTGCAGATCGAGGGCAACGAGGAAATCCCCTCCGAACAACTCCAGGATGCCCTCAAGGGCGTGGGGCTGGCCACCGGTCGGGTGTTCAATCGCTCTCTTCTGGCACGCATCCAGCGGGAGTTGGAACAGCAGTACTACGCCCTCGGCAAATACAGCGTCGAGGTGAAGCCGGAGGTGACCCCCGCCCCCGAGGGCGGTGTGGTGGTGAAGATCCGCATCCGCGAGGGCGAGGAGGTCCTCATCCGCGACATCAACATCGTCGGCAACCACACCTTCGACGACGCCACCCTCCTGCGCCGTTTCCAGCTCAAATCCTACCGGGGCGAAGGGCCGCGCGGCGCCAGCAAGTACTCGCGTCCCAAACTGGCAGGCGACCTGGAGCGCCTGCGCGCCTACTATCTGGACCGCGGCTTCATCAATTTCACCATCGACGCCACCCCCATCACCATCACTCCCGACAAACGCGACGTGTTCATCACCATCGACGTCACCGAGGGGGAGCGTTACCGCCTCGGCAAGGTGATCCTCGCCGGCGATCTGGTGGTCCCTCAGGCGGAGTTGTATCGCCTCATCGACCTGCACGAGGGGGAGGTTTTCTCGCGCAAGAAGGTCACCGCTGCCACCCAGGCCATCAGCGACCGCCTGGGAGAGGAAGGGTATGCCTTCGCCAACGTGGCGGTGGACCCGCAAGTGAACGAGGCGACGCGCACCGTCGATCTCACCTTGTTGGTGGACCCGGGCCGGCGGGTATACGCCCGGCGTGTCACCTTCACCGGCAACGTCCGTACCCAGGACGAGGTCCTGCGGCGCGAACTGCGACAGTTAGAGTCAGGGTGGATCTCCACCGCGCGCATCAATCGATCGCGCGAACGCCTGGAGCGCACCGGCTTCTTCGATAGTGTCCAGGTGAGCACCCAACCGGTGCCCGACCACCCCGACCAGATGGACATCCAGTTCAAGGTCAGCGAGCGTGCGGCGGGCAGCATCAACGCATCCATCGGTTACGGCGGGCAGGGGCAGGGGATGATCCTCGCTGCCAGCGTCAACCACGCCAATCTGTTCGGCACCGGCAAGCGCATCAGTGCGGAGATCAACAACAGCTCTCTGAACCGTATCTACAGTCTGTCCTACACCAATCCCTACCACACCCTGGATGGCATCAGCCGTGGTTTCCGCCTGTTCTCCCGCAAGACCATCGCCGGAGTGGCCTACATCGCCGACTACACCACCGACACCTACGGCGCCTTCGTCAATTACGGCTTTCCCCTCACCGAATACAACACCGCCCGCTGGGAATTCGGCTACGACAACACCCGCGTCAACGTTTCGTCTTCTACGCCCCAGACCTACAGGGATTACCTGAGTCGCTACGGTGACGAGTTCGGCGCCATCAAAACCACCGGCAGTTGGATCTTCGATACCCGCAATCGCACCATCTTCCCCGACCGCGGCAGCCTCGTACGTCTGTCCACCGAAGTGGCCCTGCCGGGTGCCAACCTCACTTTCTACAAGGCCAACTACCGACATTCACTCTACGTCCCCCTGCGCCCCGACTGGACCTTGCACTTCCAGGGGGACTTCGCCTATGGTGCCGGCTACGGGAAGACCAAGGAACTGCCCTTCTTCGAACACTACTACGGCGGCGGCGTCCTGAGCGTGCGCGGCTTCCGGGTCAACTCCCTGGGGCCGAAGGATCCCGTCACCGGGCGCGCCCTCGGTGGCAACCGGCGCCTGACCGGCACTGCGGAGCTCATTTTCCCCTCGCCCTTCTCCGAAGAGAGTCGTTCCTTTCGCATGAGCCTGTTCTCCGATTTCGGCAACGTGTACGGCGTGGGGGAAAAACTGGATCTGGGCGAGCTGCGTGTCAGTTACGGCCTCTCTGCCATCTGGCTGACGCCGGTGGGGGCCTTCCGCTTCAGTTGGGCCTGGCCCCTGATCAAGAAGCCGGGTGACGATACCCGGGTGTTCCAGTTCACCCTGGGAGCCCCGTTCTGAGAAATACACAAGGTGAGGCGAAACATGAAGAAGCTGTTGATCACGTCATGCCTGTTCCTGTTCCTCGGCATGCCGGTATGGGCCCAGGACGATCTCAAACTGGGGGTAGTGGACCTGGGGCGCGTCATGGACCAGTCCCCGCAGGCCGAGGAGGCACGTCGGGCCTTAGAGGCCGAGTTCGCTCCACGGGAGAAGGCCCTGGTGGAAAAACAGAGGAAACTCAAGGAGCTGGAAGAGCGTCTCCTGCGTGACGAGGCGATTCTTTCGGCCAGCGAAAGGGATCGCCTGCAGCAGGAAGCCCTACGCCTGCGGCGGGAGATCAAACGCGAACAGGAGGCCTTCCAGGACGACCTCAATTTCAAGCGCAATCAGGCCCTGGAGCGAATCCAGCGCAAGGTCCTGGAGACGGTACGCGCCTTCGCCAAGGAGGAAGGTTTCGACCTGTTGTTCGCCGACGGGGTCATCTACGCCAGTCCGCGCATGGATGTCACCGAGGCGGTCCTGGAGCGTCTGCGCAAGGCCCCTTGAGGCGAGGCATGGTGAAACTGCGTTTGTCGGAGATCGCGCGCAGGCTGGAGGGGCGTCTGCTGGGCCCGGACCGCAGCGTGTGCGCAGTCGCCCCCCTCGCCAGCGCCGGCCCCGAAGATATCAGCTTCCTCGCCCATCCGCGCCACCGTAAGCAATTGGAGTCGAGCGCCGCCGGAGCGGTGCTGGTGCAGCCCGTGGATGCCGGTCGCGTGCGCACCAGCGCGGTGGTGGTGGACGACCCTTACCTTGCCTTCGCCCGCGTCGCCCGCTGGCTGAACCCCGAACCTCCGCTGGAGCCCGGCATCCACCCCAGCGCCGTGGTGGACCCCGGCGCTCAGGTCCATCCCGAGGCCCAGGTGGGGCCTCTGGCGGTGATCGAGGCGCAGGCCTGCATCGGTCCCGGCACCTTCGTCGGTCCGGGCTGCATCATCGGTGCCGGCGCGCGGGTAGGCGCCGACTGCCGGCTCCTGGCGCAGGTCACCCTGTGCCGGGGCGTGGTTCTGGGGGATCGGGTGCGTGTCCACCCGGGGGCGGTGATCGGCGCCGACGGTTTCGGTTTCGCCCGCGGCCCCGAGGGTTGGGAGAAGATCCCCCAGGTGGGCGGGGTGCGCATCGGCGACGATTGTGAAATCGGCGCCGGCTGCACCATCGACCGCGGCGCTCTGGAGGACACCGTCCTGGAGGCGGGGGTCAAACTGGACAACCTGGTGCAGGTGGCGCACAACGTCCGCATCGGCGCCCACACCGTCATCGCCGCCCAGACCGGCATCGCCGGCAGCACCCACATCGGGCGCAACTGCATGATCGGCGGCCAGGTGGGCTGCAACGGCCACCTCACCATCGCCGATGGCGTCACCCTCACCGGACAGGCCATGGTCACCAAGTCTATTCGCGAACCGGGGGTCTATTCCTCCGGCCTGCCGGCGGAGAAGAACCGCCTCTGGCGCCGCCAGGTGGCCCGCTTCCGCCGTCTGGATCAACTGGAGGACCGGCTGGCCCGATTGGAAGCCCGCATCGAAGAAAAGGAATGAACCGTGGAACAGATCGCCGATATCAACGAGATCCGCACCCTCCTGCCACACCGTTACCCGTTCCTGCTGGTTGACCGGGTGGTGGAATTCGAGGCACACAAACGTTTGCTGGGGCTCAAGAACGTCACCACCAACGAACCCCATTTCCAGGGTCACTTCCCCATCCAGCCGGTGATGCCAGGGGTGCTCATCATCGAGGCCCTGGCCCAAGCCTCGGGTCTGCTTGCCTTCCTCTCCGTAGGTCGGCACATGGCCGAGGAGAACATCTTCTACCTGGTGGGCGTGGACAACGCTCGCTTCAAGCGACCGGTGG
Source organism: Gammaproteobacteria bacterium (assembly GCA_015491615.1). Classification (GTDB taxonomy): domain Bacteria; phylum Pseudomonadota; class Gammaproteobacteria; order S012-40; family S012-40; genus S140-43. The sequence continues at coordinate 1,133 of WFVN01000154.1, read as the reverse complement.
AACCCGGCGATCAGGTATGGTTGGAGGTGAACCTCCTGCGCACCAGTCGCAAGGTGTGGAAATTCGCCGCCGAGGCCAAGGTCGACGGGGTCATGGTGGCCAGCGCCGAGCTCATGTGTGCCGAGCGGGGTGGCGTGTGATCGATCCACGCGCGGTGGTGCACCCCGAGGCCCGGCTCGGGGAAGGGGTGCGGGTGGAACCGTTCGCCGTCATCGGCCCCGGCGTGGAGATCGGCGATCACACCTGGATCGGCGCCCATGCGGTCGTCAAGGGTCCCACCCGCATCGGCGCCCACAACAAGATCTACCAGTTCGCCTCCGTGGGCGAAGTGCCCCAAGACAAGAAATACGCCGGCGAACCCACCCGCCTGGAGATCGGCGACCACAACGTCATCCGCGAGTACTGCACCATCAACCGCGGTACCGTCCAGGACCGGGGGGTGACCCGCATCGGTCACCACAACTGGATCATGGCTTACGTGCACATCGCCCACGACTGCCAGGTGGGAGATCACACCATTTTCGCCAACAACGCCTCCCTCGCCGGCCATGTGCAGGTGGAGGATTACGCCATCCTCGGCGGTTTCACTCTGGTGCACCAGTTCTGCCGTATCGGTGCTCATGCCTTCACCGCCATGGGCAGCGCCGTCACCAAGGACGTCCCCCCCTTCCTCATGGTGGCCGGTAACCCGGCCCGTGCCCGGGGGCTGAATCAGGAGGGTCTGCGTCGGCGGGGGTTCGCGGCGGAAGCCATGGCCTGTCTCAAACGTGCCTACCGCGAGGTATACCGCAACGGTCGTTCCTTGGGCGAGGCCCTGGCGACGGTGCGTGCCTTGGGATGCCCGGAAGCACGGCGCTTCGCCGACTTCATCGCTGCCAGCGAGCGGGGGATCGTCCGATGAGGTCCTCTCCGGAGCCCGTGCGGCAGCACTCATGACGCGTATCGCCCTCGTCGCCGGCGAGACCTCGGGGGATCTCCTGGGGGCGGACCTGGTGCAGGCCCTGCGGGCGCACTTCCCCGGGGGGCGCTTCGAGGGGGTGGCCGGGCCGCGGATGACCGCCCAGGGGGTGGACGCCCTGTTCGGCGCCGAGCGCCTGGCGGTGATGGGGTTGGTGGAGCCCCTGGCGCGCCTG
>WFVN01000153.1 GCA_015491615.1 Gammaproteobacteria bacterium | reverse complement strand
GGCGGAGAGGGCTGGCCTGGATCAATGGGGTGGGGAGGCGGACGATGTGGGCAAAGCCCCGCCCCGCCTCCGTGAGTCGGGACGGGGGGGGCCGCCTCCGCCTTCCGCCATGGCGATGGAGATCCGCCCGCCCGAGGGAGAGGCGCCCCGCGAGCTCCGGGACCCCACCGCCCGAGGCGGGCCGAGTATCGTGCCGCAGGCGCCGTTTGTGCCCCGGGTGCACATCGGCCTCCTGGAGATCACCGTCCTCGCCCCCGAGGTGCCCGCGCCGCGCTCCGCCGAGGATGTGGGACAGGCGGGCCTGAGCAGCCGCCTCTACCTGCGGAGTTTGTGACATGGCCCTACCGCCGTCTTCCCTCTCCCGTGTATGCCGATCCATCGCCGACTTCGTCGCCGCCGGTTTGGACGCCACCGCCCACCACGTGCGCGTGCTTATCGGTCCGCCGGCGGATGCGGTACCGGGGGAGTCGGACACCGAACACCGCCTCAACCTGTTTTTCTACCGTCTGGAACCGGCCGCTTTCCGCCCCGACACGCTACCTGGCGAGCCCTGGCGTTTGCGCCTGCACTGTCTGATCACCGCCTTCGGGGTCCCCGAGGGGACCACCAGCGCCGGCGAGAACGACCTGCGTCTCCTGGGCGAGGTACTGCGCCTGTTCCATGAGCGTCCGGTGTTGGCGGAGCTGGACGTGGACGGGGAACGCGTACGCCTGCAGGTGGTTTTCCAGCCTCTGGGTCTGGACGACATCAACCACCTGTGGGGGACTCAGGGCGACTCGCCCTACCGCCCCTCGGTGGCCTATGAACTCGACCTGGCCCCCATTCTCCCCCGCGAACGGGCCGTGGGCAGTCCGCTGGTGGGGGCGGTGGGGCAAGAGGTGCACGCCGACATGGCTGCCCGCCGCGCCCCCTTCACCGGCCCCGCCGCCGTCCCGCCCGTGACCCGGGCGCGGGTGGACATCGAACGGGAGGACTGGGCGCCGCGCATCTGCCTGGTGCACGGAGGACAGTGCGTGCAGAGTCTCGGCCTCGCCCTGGGCAGCCCCGAACTGGCCGCCTTCACCCCCCGTGTCTGGATCGCCGGGGCATCGGGCAGCCCGGTCACCCTGCGTTGGGAGGTGTGGGACCGCAGCGCCGGCTGGCGTAGCGCTCCGCCGGAAGTGAACGCCAGCGCCAGCGGCCCCCTCCTGGACCCGGAACGGGCCGCCGGCCAACCCACCACGCCCATCAGCCTGCCCTTCACCGACCAGCCCGGCCAGGCGGTGCTGCATGCCGAGCGGACGTACCAGCGCGCCAGCGACGGGCAAATCCTCACCGTGCGCAGCAACCCGGTGCTAGTCAGCCTTTACGAGGCAGGCCCATGACCGTCGCCGCCCCCACCTTCGCCGCCACCGACCTGAGCCCCGAGTGGCGTCGCCTGGAACTACTCGCCCGCCACTTGGCTGCCGAACGCCAGGGCCAGCCCGTGCCTCAGACCTTCCTGGAGGAGCTGGCGGCGTTGCAGAAGGTCGTGCTAGGGCTGCGCCAGGGGCCGCTCTGGCAGGATCTTTTGGCCCCCGAGTGGGACGCGCTGGCCGCCGACGTCCTCGCCTGCGTCCTCGCCCCCGAGGCCGAACCGCGCCTGGGCTGGCTCTACCAGCAGTTGCAGGCCGGCACGGCCCAGCCTTATCCCAGCCCCGCCCTCATCCAGGAACTCCTCGCCCTGGACGCGGGCGAGACGGCACGCCTGCGACACCTCCTAGCCGAAGACGGCCCCCTGCGTCGCGCCGGTCTGATCCTGGGCGAAGGGGGCGATCCCTTTCAGCCGCTGCGCCCCGGCGCCGACCTGATGGCCCGTCTACTCGGTCGCTCGTGCACCCCCGCGTTTCCGCCGGGGGCCGTACGTGTCCCCCTGCGGGCATCCTGGGCGGAGCTGGTGCTCCCTGCCGACCGCCTCGCCGCCCTGCAGGAATTCCTTTACTGGATCCGCCACCGGGAGGTGGTGGTGGAGCAGTGGGGCGGGCGCGAGCTGGGCGGCCCAGTGGCCCTGTTCACCGGCCCCTCCGGCACCGGAAAGACCTTCGCCGCCGCGGTCCTCGCCAGCGACCTGGGCTGGCCCCTGTACCGGGTGGACCTGGGGGGGCTGGTGAGCAAGTACGTGGGAGAGACGGAAAAGAACCTCAACCGACTGTTCGACGCTGCCCACGGGCGCGAGATGATCCTCCTCTTCGACGAGGCGGACGCCCTGTTCGCCAAGCGCGGCGAAGTCAAGGAGGCGCGTGACCGCTATGCCAACATGGAGGTCTCCCACCTCCTCGCCCGCATCGAGGCGCACCGGGGCCCGGTGATCCTCACCAGCAACCTGCGCCAGCACCTGGATCCCGCCTTCACCCGCCGCTTCCAGGTGGTGGTGGATTTCCCCCGTCCGGACGCCGGCGCGCGCGCCGAGTTGTGGCGCCGTGCCTTGCCGCCGCGCGCTCCCCTGAGCGACGAGGTGGATCCCGACTTCCTGGGCCGGGCGGTGAGCCTCACCGGCGGCGCCATTCGCAACGCCGCCCTACACGCCGCCTACCTGGCCGCCGCCGGCGGCCGCCCCCTGGGGCTCAGAGAGTTGGCTCTGGCGGTGTGGCGCGAACTGGGCAAGGACGGGCGCGAGGTCGGCCGCGCTGACCTGGGGCGCCTGGGGGATTGGCTGAGGGAGGGGTTGGCATGACCTACCGGACAACGGCGACCTGCATGGGAGAACATCCATGGAACTGAACATCGACCGCCTCCATCTCGCCCTACCCGCGTCTCTGGCCGGGCGCGCCGAGGGCATCGGGCGGGCGCTGGGGGAAGAACTGGCCCGTCTGCCCCTGGGCCGGTCCCTGGACCTCGCCCACCTCGCCATCCCGCCCCTGGTCCTCGACGGGCAGGCCACCGACGCGGCCATCGCTCGCGCCATCGCCACCGCCGTCCACCGGCAACTGGGAGGGATGCGCTGATGCTCAAGGTCACCCAGGGGGCGCTGGTGGAATACGCCCTCTCCGTTCCGCCTCTGGCCCTGGTGTTCGAGTTCAACCCCCAGAGCCTCACCCGCACCCGTACCATCCGCCTGCGTACCGGCAGCGCTCCCGGCACCCAAGGCGGCTACGACTTTACCCTGCCCACGGAGACGCCGCGCGTGGCCCAGGGCGTCACGGTGGAGCCGGAGCGCTTCACCATCGACATCCTCATCGACGCCACCGAGCGCATGATGAACGGTGACCCCATCGCCACCACGGTGGGCATCGAGCCGGAGCTGGACACCCTGCGCAGCATGGTGGAACCCAAGTCGCAGGGCCCGGGCG
>WFVN01000152.1 GCA_015491615.1 Gammaproteobacteria bacterium | reverse complement strand
GGTGAGGGCCTGGGGGTCGATGTCCACCGCCTCCACTCGTCGTGCCCCCAGCAAGGAGGCGGCGATGGCGAGGATGCCGGAGCCGCAGCCGTAGTCGATGACGCGGGCGCCGGGGAGGCGTTCGCGGTGGCGGTCCAGCCAGGTGAGGCACAGGGCGGTGGTGGGGTGGGTGCCGGTGCCGAAGGCGAGGCCGGGATCGAGGCGCAGGACGGTGCCCTCGCCGGGGGGCGCCTCGCCGCTGGGGACGACCCACAGGCCCTCACCGAAGCGCATGGGCTGGAAGTGCTCGGCCCAGGCGAGGGTCCAGTCGCGGTCGGGAAGGGTGCGCGTCTCCCAGGGGGGCGTCTCCCCCAGGTGTTGGGTGAGGGCGCGCACCAGCGGGGCGGTGTCGGTGCCGGATGGGAACAGGCCGACGACGCGGGTGGCGGTCCACAACGGCGTTTCCCCGGGGGGTGGCTCCAGCACCGGCTGGCCAACGTCGTCCTCGTAGGTGACGGAGAGGGCGCCGACCGCCTCCAGGGCCTCGCTGCACGCCTCCTCACGGCCCGGCGGGGCGTGGACGACGAACTCCAACCAGTCGCCCATTCAGCCGCCGAGGATCTTCTTTTCCAGGTAGTGGATGTTGGTGCCCCCTTCTTGGAAGCCAGCGTCGCGCAGGATGGTCTCCTGCAGGGGGATGTTGGTCTTGATGCCGTCGATGACCATCTCGGAGAGGGCGATGCGCATGCGCGCCAGGGCGGAGGCGCGGGTGTCGCTGTAGGTGATGAGCTTGCCGATCATGGAGTCGTAGTAGGGAGGCACGGTATAGCCGTTGTAGATGTGCGAGTCCACCCGCACCCCGGGGCCGCCGGGGACATGGTACTGGCTGATGGTGCCGGGGAAGGGCATGAAGGTTTCCGGATCCTCGGCGTTGATGCGGCATTCGACGGCGTGGCCGCGGATCTGGATGTCGCCCTGGGTGAAGGGCAGAGGCTCGCCCGCCGCCACCAGGATCTGCGCCCGTACCAGGTCGATGCCGGTGACCTGTTCGGTGACCGGGTGCTCCACCTGCAGGCGGGTGTTCATTTCGATGAAGTAGAACTCGCCGTCCTGGTAGAGGAATTCGAAGGTGCCGGCGCCGCGGTAGCCGATGCGGCGGCAGGCCTCGGCGCAGCGCTCGCCCATCTCGGCGCGCATGGCGGGGGTGATGCCGGGGGCGGGGGCCTCTTCGATGACCTTCTGGTGGCGGCGTTGCATGGAGCAGTCGCGCTCGCCCAGGTGGACGGCGTTGCCGTGTTCGTCGGCCAGCACCTGGAATTCGATGTGGCGCGGGTTCTCCAGGAATTTCTCCATGTACACGGTGTCGTTGCCGAAGGCGGCCTGGGCCTCGCTCTTGGTGAGGGAGATGGCGTTCAGGAGGGCCGCCTCCGAGTGCACCACCCGCATCCCGCGTCCGCCGCCGCCGCCGGCCGCCTTGATGATGACGGGGTAGCCGATCTCGCGGGCGATGCGCAGGTTTTCACCGGGATCGTCCCCCAGGGGGCCGTCGGAGCCGGGTACGGTGGGTACGCCGGCGGCCTTCATGGCCTCAATGGCGGAGACCTTGTCGCCCATGAGGCGGATGGTCTCCGGGCGCGGGCCGATGAAGACGAAGCCGCTCTTCTCCACCCGTTCGGCGAAGTCGGCGTTCTCGGAGAGGAAGCCGTAGCCGGGGTGGATGCCCACCGCGTCGGTGACCTCGGCGGCGGAGATGATGGCGGGGATGTTGAGGTAGCTGTCTACCGAGGGGGCGGGGCCGATGCACACCGCCTCGTCGGCCAGGCGCACGTGCTTGAGGTCGCGGTCGGCCTCCGAGTGGACGGCCACCGTCTTGATGTCCATCTCGCGGCAGGCGCGCAGGATGCGCAGGGCGATCTCGCCGCGGTTGGCGATGAGGATCTTTTCCATCATGGGGCGGTTCCCGTGGTTATTGGATGACGAACAGGGGCTGGCCGTATTCCACCGGCTCGCCGTTCTCCACCAGAATGGCGGCGATGGTGCCGGCCTGGTCGGCCTCGATCTGGTTGAGGATCTTCATCGCTTCGATGATGCACAGGGTGTCGCCCACGTTCACCTTGTCGCCCACTTCCACGAAGGGTTTGGCGCCGGGGGAGGGGGCGCGGTAGAAGGTGCCCACCATGGGGGATTTGACCACGTGTCCCTCGGGCAGGGCCTCGCCTTGGTCCTCGGACGGCGCGGCGCTGGGGGC
>WFVN01000151.1 GCA_015491615.1 Gammaproteobacteria bacterium | reverse complement strand
GCCAGAGGGCGCTGGCGGGGGTGATCGCCTGGTGGGGGGGTTGGCTGAGGTGGATGAGGGCCCAGGCGAGGAAAAGGCCGAGCATCATGCTGCCGCTGTCGCCCATGAAGATGCTGGCCCGTTGCCGCCAGGGGGTCCGCATGTTGTGGAGGAGGAAGGCCACGACTACGGCGATGACGCCGAGAATGAGGTGGGCCTCGTCGGTGAGGCCGGCCTTCCAGGCCAGTGCCGCGAGGAAGCTGAGGGAGACCAGGGCGAGCCCGCCGCCGAGGCCGTCGAGCCCGTCCATCATGTTCATGGCGTTGATGACGCCGACGATGGCGAAGATGGTGAAGGGGCCGGCGAGGTCGCCGAGGAGGACTTCTCCGCCGCCGAACAGGTTGCCCAGGGTGTGGAGCTGGGTATCGCCGGGGTAGACGACCAGGGCGGCGGCCAGGATCTGGGCGATGAGGCGGGGCCAGGGGGCGAGGGTCTTGTGGTCGTCGATGATGCCGATGATGAGAAGGAGGGTGCAGCCCATCAGCAGGGGGAGGAGGGCGGGGATCCGGTCGGTCATGCCGAGGGCGAAGGCCACCAGCCCCAGGTACATGGCAGGGCCGCCGATGAGGGGAATCTCGCCATCGTGCGTCTTGCGCCCGCCGGGGCGGTCTACCAGTCCGACCTTCACGGCCACGGGTCGCAATAGATAGATGGAGACGAGGGTCACCGAGAAGGCGATGAAGGCGTGGCCTGCGCTCATGGTGATGGGGACTCTCCGTATTTTATGACGACTTTGTTTCCGTGCCGGCTCAATCTAGCATAATCCGGGCCGTGCCGGGTACGGTGGCAAGCCGGTTGTGTTAGCATGCCGCCCCTGCGCCATTCGTCGGTTCTTTTCGGTCCTTAGGTGACGAATGCGTAAACCAGTTCATAAGATTGCGTGTGCGGGTTTGTCTGCTAACCCTTTGAATCATCGTCATCTGTGGTGGGGGTTGGGGTGGTTTTGGGTGGTGTGTGTCCTGTTTTTGACGCTAACGCCTGCGCCGCCGCCGGATCCCTTGTCGCTACCCTTTGCCGATAAGCTGGCGCATGCCCTGGCTTTTGGGTGGCTGATGTGGTGGTTCGCGCAGTTGACGGTGCGGCGCCGATGGGTCGTCGTGTTTTTGGCGCTGGTGGCCTTGGGGGTGGGGATCGAGTTCATGCAGCGCCTGGGCGGGGTGCGTCACTTCGAGATTGCGGACATGGTGGCCGATGTCGTGGGAGCGGCCTTGGGTGCTTGGCTGGCGCGGGGGCGCGCGGGGCGGGCGTTGTGGTTTTTGGATCGTGTTTTGGTGCGTTTGGGTTTCGGTAAGGAGATCGAGGAGCGGACATGACGCAACGAGTTCGTAAGGCCGTTTTTCCCGTGGCCGGGATGGGGACGCGGTTTTTGCCGGCCACCAAGGCCAACCCCAAGGAGATGCTGCCGGTGGTGGACAAGCCGCTGATCCAGTACGCCGCGGAGGAGGCGGTGCGCGCCGGCTGCACCCAGTTGATCTTCGTCACCAGTTCCAAGAAGCGGGCCATCGAGGACCATTTCGACCGCAATTTCGAGCTGGAGGCGAAGCTGGAGGAGGCGGGCAAGTCGGCCTTGTTGGAGATGGTGCAGGAGATCCTGCCGGAGGGGGTGTCCTGCGCCTATGTGCGCCAGGCGGAGGCCCTCGGATTGGGCCATGCGGTGTTGTGTGCCCGCGACGTGGTGGGCAACGAGCCCTTCGCGGTGATCCTGGCGGACGACCTGATTCGCTGCGCCGACGGCCCCGGGTGCATGGAACAGATGGTGGCGGTGTACGAGCGCCACGGTGGAAGCGTGCTGGGTGTGGAGGAGGTGGCGCCGGAGGAGACGGACAAGTACGGCATCGTCTCCACCGCCGAAGACGTGGAGTCGGGGGTAGCGCGCATCGACGCCATCGTGGAGAAGCCGAGCCCTGCCGAGGCGCCCTCCACCCGGGCGGTGGTGGGCCGTTACATCCTCTCACCGCGCATCTTCGATCTCTTGGAGGAGACACCGCGTGGTGCCGGCGGGGAGATCCAGCTCACCGACGCCATCGCCCAGTTGCTACAGGAGGAGCCGGTGTGGGCCTATGCCTTCCACGGGCGGCGCTACGACTGCGGCGACAAGCTGGGTTATCTGCAGGCGACGGTGGAGTACGCCCTGGGGCGCCCGGACCTGGGGGAGGCCTTCCGCCGCTATTTGAGTACCTTGACCCTCTGAACCTGCCCATGGGCCCCATGCGGGGCCCATTTCCGTTTCTCCCAAAAAGCCTATTCGCGCAATGGTAAATGCCTCTGAAAAGGTGTATAAAAAGTTTCACTAAAAATACACCAATGGGGGTATCGACATGGGGGAGGGGGTGCCTGAGG
>WFVN01000150.1 GCA_015491615.1 Gammaproteobacteria bacterium | reverse complement strand
GGCAACGTCATCGAACCGGAGCAGGTGGATCGACTGGACATCGGCATGACCCCCGAGCAGGTGCGTTTCCTCCTCGGCACCCCGGCCATCCCCCCGCCCCTCTGGCGCGCATCGCCTCCGGCGGCGAGCTGTCGCGCATCAGCCTCGCCATCCAGGTGGCCACCGCCCAGGTGGGCGGCACCCCCACTCTCGTCTTCGACGAAGTGGACGTAGGCATCGGCGGCGGCGTGGCCGAGCTGGTGGGGGAAAAACTGCGGCTGCTTGGGGAACGGCGCCAGGTCCTGTGCGTCACCCACCTGCCCCAGGTGGCGGCCCAGGGCCATCACCACCTCCTCATCTGCAAGACACCGGAAGGCGACGAAGTGCGCACCCGCCTCACCCCCCTTACGGGCGAGGAACGGGTGCGGGAGATCGCGCGCATGCTGGGCGGGCGCACCCTCACCGAACGCACCCTGGATCACGCCCGCGAAATGCTCGCCAGCGTCGAGGCCTGAATCAGCCCTTGTCCTGGCAGTCGGAGCAGAGTCCGAAGATGTACAACTGATGATGCGTGATCCGGAATCCGGCCTCGTCGGCGATTCGGCGCTGCCGTTCCTCGATGACCGGATCCAGGAACTCCTCCACCCGCCCGCAGCGGGTACAGACCAAGTGATCGTGGTGCTCGCCCTGGTCCAGCTCGAACACCGCATGCCCGTCCTCGAATCGGTGTCGGGCCACCAAGCCCGCCGCCTCGAATTGGGTGAGTACCCGATAGACGGTGGCCAGCCCCACGTCGAGCTGGTTTTCCAAGAGGATCTTGTAGATGTCTTCCGCGGAAAGGTGTTGCCCCTCCCGTGCCTGGAGGATCTCCAGGATCTTCAAACGGGGCACGGTGGCCTTCAGGCCCGCCGCCTTCAATCGCTGTTCGTCGTTCATCACCCTCGTCCTGATGCCTGCGCCCCTGGAATGGAGTAAGATCGCCCCCACCGACGGAGAGCCCCATTCAAATGAGACGCCTTCTCTTTATCATACTCGTTTGCTCAACTTTAGGCACCACCGCCTGCTCCATCCACCGCATCGACATCCAACAGGGCAACGTCATCGAACCGGAGCAGGTGGATCGACTGGACATCGGCATGACCCCCGAGCAGGTGCGTTTCCTCCTCGGCACCCCGGCCATCACCGACCCCTTCCACCGCGACCGTTGGGACTACGTCTACTACCACAAGCCCGGTGACCCGAAAGCAAAAGCGGAGCGCCAGCGCATCACCCTCTACTTCGAAAACGGCCGTCTGGCGCGCATCGAACGCCCCTGATTTCAAGCACCTCCCTTGCGCATGCTCTTACCCTGCGTCGCCCGCTGCCGGCGTACCGCCTTGGGGTCGGCGATGAGGGGACGGTAGATCTCCACTCGATCCCCCTCGCGCAGGACCGTGTCCGGCTTGGTGAGGCGCCCGAAGATGCCCACCTTGTTGCGGCTCAGATCGATCTCCGGGAACTCCTCCAGGATGCCCGAGGCCTCGATGGCCTCGCGCACCGTGGTCCCCTCGGGCACTTCCAGGGGAATGATGCGCTGCTTGTCCGGGCGCGCGTAGGCCACCTCCACTGGAATCAAAGGTTTCGCCTCCCTATCCATAGACCGCCCGCGCCCGCTGCACGAAGGCGTCCACCAGGGTGTTGGCGATCTGCTTGAACACTGGCCCCAGGGTGAGGCCGAGCACCTTGCTGCTGAATTCGAACTCGATGTCCAGGGAGACCCGGCAGGCCCCCTCGTCCAAGGATTCGAAACGCCAGAACCCCTCCAGATGGCGGAAAGGCCCCTCCACCAAGCGCATCTCCAGCATCTTGGGCCGCAGGCGCCGATTGACGGTGGTGAAGGACTGCCGGAACGCCCCCTTGGCGATGTCCAGGCGCGCCTTCACCTCGTCGCCGTCGTCGGAAAGCACGTGTGCCCCCCGGCACCAGGGCAGGAACTCGGGGTACGCGGGCACGTCGTCCACCAGATCGAACATGGCCTCGGCCGGATACGGCACCAGGGCAAAGCGGCTGATGTGGGTCACTCAGATCACCTCGATGGAACGCAGAAAGACGACGAACACCGCCAGGGGAGACACGTAACGCACGGTGAAGTGCCACAACCGATAACCCAGGTGATCACCGCCCAGCTCCCTCTCGGAATCACGTCGGGACAGGACCCAGCCGGCGAAGATGGCGATGAACAAACCACCCAACGGCAGCATGATGTTGGCGGTGAGAAAATCCAGGGCATCGAAGAAGGTCTTGCCGAACACCTTGATGTCCGCCCACCAATTGAAAGACAGCACCGTGCCGATACCCAGGAGCCAGGTGGCCAGGCCAGCCTTCACACACGCCTGGATGCGCGACTGGCCGTGGTCCTCCACCAGATGGGTCACCGCCGGCTCGATGAGCGAAATGGCCGAGCTCCAGGCGGCGAACACCAGCAGCAGAAAAAAGAGCGCCCCGAACAGGGTCCCCGCCGGCATGTTGCCGAAGGCGATGGGCAGGGTGACGAAAATGAGCCCCGGCCCCGCCCCCGGTTCCAAGCCGTTAGCGAAGACGATAGGAAAGATGGCCAGGCCGGCCATGAGGGCCACCAAGGTATCCGCCCCCGCAATCCAGAATCCGGCTTGGGCGATGGAAGCATTCTGGGGCAGATAGGAACCGTAGATCATGATCGCCCCCATACCCAGGCTGAGAGTGAAAAAGGCATGCCCCATGGCCACCAGCACGGAAGTCCCCGAGAGGCGGGAGAAATCCGGCTCGAAGAGGAAACGCACGCCGTCCATGAACACCCCCGTACTCATGGCGTACCCCACCATGACGGCCAGGAGCACGAACAACAAGGGCATGAGCAGGCGCACCGCCGCCTCCAGGCCGGCCCGCACCCCCCGCGCCACCACCAACATGGTCATGAGCATGAAGATGGTGTGCCAGGCCAGCAGCACCTCCGGGCTGGCCAGGAGCCCGTCGAAGGCCGCCGTCACCTGATCGGCATCGGCTCCGTCGAACATCCCCGAGGCGACCCGGAAGAAGTAAGCCATCGCCCAGCCGGCGATGACGCTGTAATAGGAAAGAATCAAAAACCCGGCTACCACCCCCAACCACCCCAGATACTGCCAACGGGGGTTGGCGCGCGCCTCTCGCACCAAATGCCGCATGGTGTTGATGGGGCTGCGCCGCCCCAAACGCCCGAGCATGATCTCCGCGATCATGATGGGAATACCCACCAGGGCGATGCACAGCAAGTACACCAGCACGAAGGCCCCGCCGCCGTTCTCACCGGTGATGTAAGGGAACTTCCAGATGTTGCCCAGACCCACCGCCGAACCGGTGGCGGCGAGGATGAAGGCCCAACGGCTGGACCACTCGCCATGCAAGGACTGTCGTTTGGCCATGAACTCCGCTCCCAGTAGAAAACCGCAAGCCACCCCCGCCCCTCGGGCGCAAATCACTGATTCCGGTGGGTGGACGGCGCGCAGTCCCTTATAATACCGCCCCATGGCCAAGAAACCGAAAAAGAAAGGGCCCGGCGGAGCCGTCATCACCGTCAATAAAAAGGCCCTCCACGACTACCACATCGAGGAGCGCCTGGAGGCGGGCATCGTCCTCGAAGGCTGGGAAGTGAAGGCCCTGCGAGCCGGCAAGGTGCAACTGCGCGACAGCTACGTCATCATCAAGAACGGCGAGGCCTGGCTCCTGGGCGCCCTCATCAACCCCCTGCCCACCGCCTCCACCCACATCC
>WFVN01000149.1 GCA_015491615.1 Gammaproteobacteria bacterium | reverse complement strand
GCTTCCAGTCCCACCTCGTTCCTGGCTCTCCGCCTCGGAGAACCGGAAAGCGAACACACAGGCATCGGCACCTTCGGCGATCGTCTGCGGACGCGAGAAGCGCACGCCCGTCCCCGGACGATTCAGCTCATCCGCCCACAGAAGATCCCAGGCGCAAAACACCGGCGTCAACTCGGGGGCGCCGAAGCGCCGCAAGTAATCATGGAACCCGCAACGCTCGACCCGGGAAACGATACGCCGGGAGTCGGCCACCTCCTGCGAAAAAGAGAAAGAAGGCCCATACCGCCTGAGCGCTCGCTCTCCCCCCATGAGATGAATGGTGCGGCGGGCCCCCAGGAGGCGCACCGACCAACGTGTTCCCCAGGGCACCCAACGCCCACCCGCGGCCTTGGCGAACGCCTCGCACAAGCGCCCCCGCGCCGCATCCGATGAACAGCCCGCTGTAGTCAGCGCCTCGTAAGCCGCTACCACCGACGCCGTGTACGAAACGATGGCCTGCGTGGCTGCATCCGGAGGATCCACTTGACGCAATAATTCCCGCGCCCGCGCCCGCATCCGCCTTGCCGTCCGAGGGTCGCTGGGAAACACCAAGCGAGAGAAGCGAAAAAGGAAATACCTAGCGGCGAGCCCCATACCTGGCCTCGGAGTTCTTTGATCGATTTGCCCAGCTCAGGGCGGCGATAGCGTATCACGTGCTGCTTGGCTGAAGCGAATATGCCAAACGAAGTAAATTTTCATCCAGAAATTAAGTTTTATGAAATTAATCTAACAAATGACCCTGCGACGGGGTTTCCGTGCACGCCCGGTGGTGGGGAAAGATATAATATTTGTGTAAAGTCCTTAATCCCCTTTTCGGCGGGTCTGTGTTCAGAAGGATTTGACGGCGCGCAACATTTTCCCGAATCGTTTGGCGTTGCTCCGGCGGGTGTGGTCCTCGCTCGCTTTGCTAAACTCTGGCGCGATTACGTGCATGCGAGTTCAGTCGTCATCCTCCAATTCAGGCCGCCATCCAGTCGCGCGGGCACGCTCCAGCGCTTCATTTTGAATGCGCAGATAACGTTCCCGAATGTCTTCAGGAAGGTTGTGGACGCGAAACCCGTATTTTTTCCATTCCTCCTGGGTCCGACGCCAAAGGTCTTCGATGGCGGCCAGAGTCCAGCCAGCACAGGTTTCGTTTTCTGGGATGAGCCCGAAGGCCCAGGCATCGCGGATGATTTTTCCGGTGTCGGTCATGCCGCCGTGTTTGTCTTTGTCGATGCCGACGTAGGTTTTCCGTCCGTTCATGTTTTTCCCTGCAAGAGGGGAGTGCGATCGGGGAGCATAGGATAGCAGTTTTCCCTCCAGGTGCTAGTGGGCGCGATAACGGCCTGCTCTTGCGAGGCATGGGCGCTCTTCCTCCGTCCACGCAAGGGGTGGGGCTGGCGTATCCGGGGCCGGGCATGTGGTGGGGCGATGCGCCGAGAAAGAGGGAGAAGACTCATCGTCCAGGCGGGTCGAGGCGTCGCTCGCAATACGATTGTGATATCGCCCCTGGGTTTACGACCGAGTCGTCGTGTGCGTTCGGCAGTCGAAGGGAGGAGAGTCACTCACGCCGTTCCCGCGTTCAATTTCTCCCATTGTCATCCGATATGTCCTCCGTCGCTGTTGATTCGATGGGAGTGCGCTATGGCCGTGGTACAGGACAACGTGTTGTTGCAACAGGATGCGCAAGCGGAGGACGGGGGGCTGACGGTATTTACCTTCTGGGCCGGGAGCGAGCTGTTCGGGGTCGATGTGGCGCACCTGCTCTCGGTGACCCAGGAACTCAAAGGTTTGCACCGGACGCCTTTGCAGGCACCGGGGCTTTTGGGGGTGGTGGAGTATCGCGGCACGCCAATGGCGGTGTACAACCTCGCTCGCCTCTTGGGGATCCCCTCCGGGGAAGACGGGAAGAAAGAGCTCATCGAGACCCTGCACGCCCGCGAGCAGGATCACGTCGAGTGGATGGAGGCCCTGGCCCGTTCCCTGCGCGAGGACGTGCCCTTCACCAAGGCCCGCGACCCCTCCCAGTGCGCCTTCGGCCGCTGGTACGCCCAGTTCACCACCCGCGACGAGAACCTGGCCGAGATCCTGGAACGCCTGGACGAGCCCCACAAGCGCATCCACGCCCTGGCCGACGAACTCCTCACCTTCAAGGAACAGGGGCGCGCGGAGGAGGCCCTGGAGCGTCTGGAGCTGGAGCGGGCCACCACCCTGCGCACCCTGCGTCAGAACCTCGACCACGCGCGCCAGCAGATCCGCGCCAACATTCGCCCCGTGGTTCTCAACCTCACCCTCGACGGCCACACCCCCCTGGTGGGCATCCAGGTGGACGAGGTGAACAACGTCATCGGCTACGGGCGCGACGACCTCACCGACCTGGAGCGTCTCGGTCTGGACCCGCGCCTGGCCGAGCTGTTCTCCGGTTATCTCAGCCAGAACGGTGAAAACAACTGCCTTTTGTTGAGTCCAGAGCGACTTTTGGCACATGTGGGTGGCAGTCCGCTGAATCCTCAATAAAATTCTGGATAAGGCCGATACAGGTCTTCATATCGAAAGAAAATGGAAACCATGCACGAGACCTGGCATTTGGGAATCAATCTCGGTCACGACCGTTCTTGCGCTCTGGTACGAGACGGTGAGATCGTCGTCGCAATTCAACAAGAGCGGTTGGACCGGCAGAAATACAGCCTCGGCCTGAGCCTCCAAGCCTCCGACGACCATCACCTCGTCCAACCCCCCTGGGAGGCGGTGCGCTATTGCCTGGAGAGCGCGGGCATCACCCTGGACGATCTGGCCTCCATCACCGCCAACCTCCCTGGCGAGGATACCGGCCCGGAGATCCTCACCCGTCAGTTGCCCCCCGGTCTGGAGAGGTGCATCCGGCGCCTGCCCAGCCATCACCTGGCCCATGCCTACAGCGCCTACTGGCCCTCCGGATTCGACGAGGCCCTGGTCCTGGTGGCCGACGGTAGTGGCAGTACCGAGGACGGTCTCACCGAGTCCTACAGCCTGTACCTCGGGCAGGGCGAGCGCCTGACCCCCATCCACCGGGAGCGCGTCCCCGCCCACCTGGCCGACTACTGCACCCTCGGCCTCCTCTACGAGGAGGTCACCCGTCGCGCCGGCTTCGCCACTCGCATCGGTGGCGTGAGCCTGCCCGAGGCGGGCAAGCTCATGGGATTGGCCGCCTACGGCGGGCCGCAGGAACGCTGGCCGCGCTGGATCCACACCCGCCCCGGCAGCTATTCGCTGGACATTCCCGCCTACGACGTTTTCCTCGCCCTGGCGGCGCTGGAGAAGCGCTACGACGACGGCGTCGGCAAGCCCTATCTGCGCCCCTATCTGGTGGACCTGGCCTGGAAGATCCAGCATGAGCTGGAAGCGGCCCTGCACCACCTGGTCGCCCTGGGCCTGGCCGAGACCGGGGTGCGGCGTTTGTGCCTGGCGGGAGGCGTGGCCCTGAACTCGGTGGCCAACTACAAACTTTTCCGCGATCTGGATCTGGAGGACATCTTCATCTTCCCCGCCGCCGGCGACGCCGGCATCGCCGCCGGGGCCGCCCTCTGGGCCTACGCCGAGGATGGCGGCCGGCGCCGACCGGTGCTGCGACGCGCCACCCTCGGGCGCCGCTACGACGAAGCGCGCATCGAGGCCGCCCTGGAACGCTATGCCGAGCGCATCGAAGTCCAGCGCCTGGCGCCGGACGAGGCCCTGCAACGCACCGCCGAGGCCCTCGCCCGCGGACACGTGGTGGCCCGTTTCGAGGGGGGGGGCGAATTCGGCCCCCGTGCCCTCGGCCACCGCTCCATCCTCGCCGACCCGGCCCTGCCGGGGATGAAGGCCATCATCAACGCGCGGGTGAAATTCCGCGAGGCCTTCCGCCCCTTCGCCCCGGTGGTCCCGCGGGAGGCCATGGGCGAGGTCTTCGAGCGCGACGTGCCCGCCCCCTTCATGCTCCTGGTGGCCCCCATCCGCCCCGAGGTGCGCGAGCGCATTCCGGCGGTGAGCCATGCCGACGGCAGTGGCCGGGTGCAGACGGTGACCGCCGGGGACAACCCCTTCTTCCACGCCCTCTGCCACCGTCTGGCGGCGGTGCGCGGCGGCCTGCCGGTGCTCCTCAACACCAGTTTCAACGTCGCCGGTCAGCCCATCGTCGAGACTCCCGAGGAGGCCATCGAGACCTTCCTCGCCACCGATCTGGACTACCTCCTCCTGGAGGACCGCTGGATCGCCAAACGCGACGTGCCGGTGGCCGACTACGAGACGCACTTGGCCAAAGTGAAGGACGAGCCCTTGCCCCAGGGCCTGCCCCCCGGCGCCGAATTCCCCCAGGACCTGGTGGAGGCCCTGGACGAGGCCCTGTTCCATGGCCGCCGCGAGGGGCTTCCCTGGAGCGACGAGGAACTGGCGAACCTGGCCCGACAGGGAGCCCGCCT
The DNA here is from genome assembly GCA_015491615.1 of Gammaproteobacteria bacterium. Lineage (GTDB taxonomy): Bacteria > Pseudomonadota > Gammaproteobacteria > S012-40 > S012-40 > S140-43. The sequence goes on along the minus strand of WFVN01000149.1, from coordinate 41 downwards.
GCGCGAACGCAGTCGCATCGCCCGCCCCTTGCCGCACGGCC